>JAQSXW010000033.1 GCA_029256465.1 Evtepia sp. | reverse complement strand
CTCTCGCATCTTCCACCAAAAGCCATGGGCCACTAAACCCTGGGTGACTTCCACAAAGCACTGCTGCTGCGCCTTTTTCCACGGCTTCTTTGATAAAGTCGCTACCATCCCAGTGATAACCGGGTAGCGCCACAAATAGAGCCCCCGGCTGCATCGTTCTGGTATCGCAACTCAGTGAGGTGATTTCAATATCCTGACCAATATGGTCTTCCAGCAAGGTTACGCCCTTGCAAAGCTGGGATAAGTTCAAGCTCTCACCTCCGCGTCGATTTGATCTCTTCAAGCAGGTTCAGGCTGCTTAGTCCTTCATGGTTTTATCCATAAATCGGACTTCCACAACGGTTCCTGGTTCCACTTCCGTCCCAGCTTGAATGGATTGGCTAAATGACTGCATGGAACTGTCTTCTGGGTTAACCGCCTTCATGTATAGGCCACGTTCCTCCAGTTGTTTTTTTGCAGCACTGTAGGATTTACCCAAGACATCCGGCACGGTTACCTTGTTGCTCGATTTTTCTTCGTCTGTATATAAGACCACCGCGCTTCCGTTTGGAATCGCAACTCCACCCTTCGGAGTTTGCCCTGTCACAGTAGCTCCAGTGCCAACCACTTTCCAAGTAAATCCAGCGCCTTTCAGCGCATTTTGTGCCTCCTGCAAGGTCTTATTCGTCACATTGGGGACAGCGATATCCTTGACTGCCTCACTGCCCTGCTTCTCAATACCCATATAATCCAAAATATCTGCAATCAGCTGACCAGCCATAGGGGCTGCCATACTACCGCCACTGATATAATGACCGCCCGAGGTAGTTGTAGATCCTTTTGCAGCGGGTTTCGGATGGTCATAGGCCAAAAGGACAATAATTTCAGGATCGTCAGCAGGGGCAAAACCCACAAAGGAGACGATAAGATGCCCTTCCTCACTGGTTTGGGAGGTACCGGTCTTACCACCAATGCGATAACCTGCTATCGCTGCATTTTTACCAGTACCACCATCGCCGACCACGCTTTCCATCATGGATCGCACTAAATCTGAGGTTTCCTGGCTAATCACCTGACGTACTTCCTTGACCTCATGAGTCTTCACAACATTGCCTTGGGTATCCGTGACAGACTGCACCACATAGGGTTCCAGTAAATGTCCACCGTTGATGACTGCAGACAGAGCCGTGATGAGTCCAATGGGCGTCACCTGAAACCGCTGGCCGAACGACGCCGTTGCCAAGGATACGATATCACCGTTTCCGGCCAAAAACTTATCTTTGGGCCAAAAGTTCCCCTTCCCTTCCCCTTGCATATCTACTCCTGTGGGAGAAAGAAGCCCAAAGTCCTCTATATATTTATAAAAAGCTTCATTACCAATCTTTTGACCAATTTGGATCATTCCCGGGTTACAGGAGTTCATCAGCACCTTGCGAATGGTCTGGGTTCCATGCCCTGCATGATAATGACAGTTGATTGGCTTTGGCCAACCTGGGACGGTAATCTTACCTCCACAATAAAATGTGTTGTCCTCTGTGATCTTCCCTTCTTCGAGCGCCATTGCCATCACAATAGGTTTAAAGGTAGAGCCAGGCTCGTAGGTGTCGTTGATCGCCTTGCTGCGCCACTGTGCCAGCTGGGCATCTCCCAAAGCCTTTTGGTAATCCTCCTGCGACACTTCAGAATTCTCTTTCATCGCTGTGAGCGTCGCTGCCTTGTTGGAATCTTTAATCTCGCTCGGGTTATTCAAATCATAATCGGGAACACTTACCATTGCATAGATTTCACCGGTTTTGGGGTTCATAACAATACAGAATCCACCCTCAAGAACGTCAAACTTCTCAATTCCCATCTCAACCGTACGCTGTGCATAGTATTGAATGGTAGAATCAATCGTAAGGTTAAGGTTGTTTCCGTTTTCTGCATCAATGTACGCTTCATTGCCTGAGAGCATCTCAATGCCGTTTGCAGCTCTCGTGATCACAATTCGACCTTTTTGTCCAGAAAGCTGATTTTCATAAATGGATTCCAGGCCGTAGGAACCACTGTTATCACTGTTGACAAATCCCACCACTTGGGCCGCTAAGGAGGAATAAGGATAGTAACGTTTACTGTCCGCCTCTAAATAAATACCACGAGACAGCTTATTGTCTACAATAAATTGTCGTAATTCCTTTTCTACATCGTCCTCAATTTTGGAAGCAATCACTACATACTGCGACTTGGTATTTTGCAATCGTTTTAGGACAAGATCCCGATCAATATTTAGAATTCTAGAAAGACCGTCTGCAATCAGATTTTTATCATACTTATTGTCGGCAATATCTTTCGGCGAAATAAAAACATTATGCACAGATGCGCTGATGGCTAGAATGTTTCCCTTTCGATCAGTGATTTTTCCGCGATTCGCAGAAACCGTAATATCTCTTGTTTGATTTTCAATCGCCTTTTCTGCATACTTCTCATGGTCTATGATTTGGAGCTGCCAAAGCTTACAAAAAAGGACTAAAAAAGTCACCACGCCGAACAATCCCATTAGGATCAACACGCGTCTTCTTATCATTGTATTGGCACGGCGATTCACTTCAGGGCTTCCCGTCCTTTTCTGTGCCTTCATTGCCTGACGTCACCGTCCCTTTGATAGATATGAGGCGCAAGAAAACCAATCTTTTCTTGCGCCCTTGGGCTTTCTCTCTTCATGGTATGTATCCTACTGCTAAAAATATGTCCGGATCGTGGAAAAGATTTCCTTAATTCCTGTTACAATTCCGTTCCCGAATCCTGCATTCTGATAATATTCCACGGAATCAGGTTCCGTTAACTCAATCATCTGCACCTGGCTATTTTGCGGCTTAATCATCTCACCGCTCGCCAAAAGGTCCTGTTCGATTGCCTGCAAATCATAAGCAAGCTCATATTGAGTCAAAAGCTTAGCCTCTTCCGTCTTGAGTGTCTCCAAGTCTTTTTTCAAACCCACTGCAGTATCATTGACCCCTACCAAACTTGCATATTGACTCAGCATAAGTATGGTAAGTAAGCAAACGGCCAACAAGCCTACCACAGCAAAGGGTGCAATCTTTCCAGGTTCGCGCACCTCAAGTTCCAAGCGTTTAACCTCACGCTTATTTCTGTGAGTGCGTTGCCGGTGGACAGGAAATTCCTCTAACTGTTCCAGCTGTCTGACTGCGTTTCCATCGTATCCGGATAAATAAGCAGAAGTATGCTTTGTATAATATCTCTGTCTTTTTTCAGCCGTCAATCTGTTCACCCCTATTCGTTACGCACGTTTCCGTGCATCCACTGCTCCAACACGTTACCTATCTATATCTTTTCAGCTACTCGCAGCTTAGCGCTGCGTGCTCTCGGGTTTTCCTGTAATTCTTGTTCACTTGGCAATATAGGCTTTCGCTTCAAAAGCTTCACTGCAGGCTTCTTTCCGCAAACGCAAACCGGAAATCCTGGCGGACAGTCACAGCCTTTTGCTGCCACCGCAAGTTCCGTCTTCACAATCCGATCTTCGAGAGAGTGAAAGGAAATTACCGCCAGCCTTCCACCTGAATTTAATCGAGCAATTGCCCTAGTAAGCATTTGGGATATCGCACCCAACTCATCATTTACTGCAATCCGAATTCCCTGAAAACTGCGCTTGGCAGGATGCTGCTTTTCTCTCAGCGCCGCTGCAGGCATTGCGCTACGGATGATCTCCGTGAGCTGCAGCGTCGTTTCAATCTCTGCCTCTTCTCTTGCTCGGCAGATAGCAGATGCAATTGCTGGGGCATAACGTTCCTCGCCATATTGGAATAAAATCCGCCGCAGTTCCTCCTTGGACCATTGATTGACAATCGTCCGGGCAGTCAGTGTGTCATCCCGATTCATCCGCATATCCAATGGCGCGTCCTTTTGATAAGAAAATCCTCTGAGGGGATCATCTAACTGAGGAGACGATACTCCAAGATCAAACAGCATTCCATCTACAAAAGGAACTTGCGCTGCATCTAGAAGCACGTCCAGCTCTCTGAAGTTTCCATGAAGAAAGGTAACCTTTTCTTTCCAAGGTGCCAGCTTGACTGCACCTTCGTGCAACGCTTGCTGATCCCGGTCAATACAGACAAGACGGCCATTTCCCGTTAGTCTCTTGACGATTTCCATGGAATGGCCGCCTCGGCCAAAGGTTCCGTCAATATAGATCCCATTCGGTTGAATGTTAAGTGCTTCTATACATTCCTCCAACAGAACGGGCCTGTGTACATATTCTTCCTTCATCAAACCTCCAGGCTCTCCAAAAGCTCTGCCATTTTTTCTGGCGTCATCTCTTCCTGACTCATGCGCCATTTCTCAGCATCCCAGATCTCCGCCCGGTTATGTACGCCGATGATTACCACGTCTTTCTCAAGTCCAGCATACTGCCGCAACGTTTGAGGAATCACGACACGCCCCTGACTATCTGGTTCACATTTCACCGCATTGGCAAAGAGTGGCCGCATCAGTCGGGATTTGCTCATGGGCAGGGATGCAAATTTTTCTGTGAAAACCTGCCAGCTTTCCAATGGGTAGATCGCTAGGCAGTCGTCAATGCCCATGGTTAGGTAGCAAATACCACCCAAGTCTTCCCTTAGCTTGGCAGGAACGAACAGACGCCCCTTGGCATCGATGGAATGTTCATACGTTCCCGTTACGCTGACCATGTGCAATTTCCCTCCACTAAAGGCTCCAAAGCGCTCCACTTTGCTCCATTTCGCTCCACCAGCCTGTTCTTAGTATAAAGAGCTTGAATTGAAATTGCAACTGTTTTTTTGAATCTTGCTTAGTTTTTTCTCGCTTAGTTTCCCCTTCTTATCACCTACTTCAGCGCAGAAAAACATGATCTGTCAAAATAAAAAACGCCCACAGACGGGGCGTTTTTTGCGACAACCATATTTTGTTATTCAAAGGAGACGCCTACTATATCTAGTCTCCTTTGCGCGTGTTCCATCAGATGTCGTCCTCGTCCGCGTCATAGACTGCGCGACTCGTGGATCCCCCTGCCCCCAGGGCACTGCGGAACTTTGCGCGTGAGTGCTTGACCTCATCATAGGCGTCCGCCACAGCCTCTTCCATCCGACGCAATGTGTCCTCACAGTACTCATTGGCCGCTTGCTTTAACTGGCGACTCGTCTTTTCAGCTTCTTCGACAATCTCCTCGGACAACCGCCTGGCCTCCATGATCATCGCATCTTCATTTAAGATTCGCCTGACATGTTCCTCTCCCCTCTGACGAAGGTCATCCGCTTCTCGTTTTGCAGAAGCAATATAGTCGTTCTTTTTCTCAACCAGTTCTTTCGCCTTTTTAAATTCCACCGGAAATCTTGCTCGAATATCATCTAAGAGATCCAACGCCTTATCCCGTTCCAGCATACACTTGTCACTACTGAGCGGCACATTCTTAGCCTCATCAATCATCTCATAGAGCATGTCAAACAATTCTTCAATGTTACTTGCCATCGCACGCACCTCGTTTTTCTTCCATTTTCCTTCTTACATCCTCAATAATCTCTCTCGGCAATATTTCCTCTAGGTTGACATCATACCTCGCCAATTCTTTCGCAACGGTAGAGCTAAGATAATTAAACTTTTGGCTGGACGGAAAAAACACCGTGTCCAGATCCGGATTTAACTTGTTGTTTATAATGGCCATCTGAACCTCAGCTTCAAAATCGGAGAAAGCTCGAAGCCCCTTCACTAACACCCGAGCATCTCTCTGCTTGGCGTAGTTTGCCAAAAGGCCGGAATACATGTCCACTTCGACGTTCTCCAAGCTAATGGCTCTGCGCAATAGCTCAACCCGTTCTTCTGCGGAAAAGATTCCATGTTTCTCCGAATTGACCAGCACACAGACAATCAGCTGATCAAAAGCTTTGGCTGCACGCTTGATGATATTCAAATGACCGAGAGTAACCGGGTCAAAACTCCCGGGATAGATCGCCGTTTTCATTCACGTCACTCCTTGTACCACACCACTTTACCAAGCATCAGGCATGGCGCCGGTACAAGGCAACTTCGATCTTTCCGTACCGGTATTCTTTTTGCAGCTCATAGGGCTCCGGTACTGACGGCCAGACAGGATTCGACCCATTCTCACAAACGATTATACCATTTTGTGATATTTTGTCAATACTTGTAATGGTTTGTAACGCTTTTTTTATCATTTCACTTTCGTAAGGCGGATCTAAGAAAACAAGATCAAAGGTTTCCTTACTCTGCATCAGGTATGATAAATAATCCCCCTGTATTACTTCAGCCCGATCTTCCAGCCCGGTGTGCTTCAAATTTTCCCGGATTAATTGCACCGCTTCCCGTCGTATGTCCACAAAAACGCAGTGTGCGGCTCCCCGAGAAAGTGCCTCGATCCCCATCTGACCCGTTCCTCCAAACAGATCCAAAACCCGGCGACCCTCCACCTCAAATTGAATTACGCTGAAGATCGCCTCCTTCACCCTGTCTGTGGTTGGGCGGGTATCCATGCCCTTTAATTCCTTTAATCTTCGCCCCCGAGCACTTCCGGTGATCACGCGCATATACTAGCCCTCCTGTGTTTTAAAATATTCATAAACTGCCTGTGCCGCTTTTTGGGGCAACACTTCTTCCAATTGCCAAAGTTCTGCTTCTCGAATTCCCTTTACGCTTTTAAATGTTTTTAAAAGTGTTTTGCGCCGGTTTTCCCCCACCCCGGGAATCTTTTCCAAGGCAGAACCATAGCTTGACTTACTTCTCTGTTTCTGATGAAACCCAATCGCGGCGCGATGGGTCTCCTCTTGAAATTGTCCAACGAGCGCAAAAAGTGCCGGATTGCTTTGTAATCCGATCTCCCTCCCATCCGGTGTCATGAGTCCTCTCGTGCGATGCCGATGATCTTTGACCATACCAAACACAGGAATGTTTAGGCCTGCCCGTTTCACTACGGATGCACCAATGGCGGCATGTTCCTTTCCCCCGTCGACCAGTAATAGATCCGGTTTTGTGGCAAAGGTCTCATCTTGCTCTAGCTCATGGCGGAATCGGCGGCTTAGCACTTGCTCCATCGCACCATAGTCATCCGGCCCATCCAGATCTCTTAACTTAAAATATCGATATTGACTTTTTTGAGGCCTTCCATTTTGAAACACTGTCATTGCTGCTACAATGTTAGATGCTCCTGTATTCGAAACGTCATATGCTTCGATTCGTTTTGGCACCTGCTCCAGCTTCAATAGTTCTGTAAGCAGAATGAGCAACCGAGCGGTTCTTTCTTCCTTTGTTGTCACTCGTTCACATTCTTCACGAGCATTTCCCTCCGCCAGACGGATGAGTTCCACCTTTGCTCCCCGCCGCGGACTAATGATTTGCACTCGTCTGCCTGCTTCCTCAGAAAGCATTCGGCTCAGTGCCGCTTCCTCAGAAAGCTCTACTGGAATCAGAATTTGTCCAGGCGCTGTACGACTTCCTATATAATATTGTTTGACGAATGCAGCTAAAATATCGGTTTTTGTTTCCTCTTGAACATTTAGGAGTTCCGTATCCTTGCCGGTCAGTTCTCCTTGCTGATAATGTAAAACAGAAATGCCACAGCGCACCTCGTCTTGATAAATGCCAATGACATCTGTGTCGGAAAGGCGGCCCGTTACTACCTTCTGTCGCTTTCCCAAAAGTTCAATGGCATGCATCCTATCTCGGAGCATCGCGGCTTTCTCAAATTCCAAATTTTCGGCTGCCAACATCATTTCCTCGGTCAGGTCCTTTTCTACCTCGCTAAATTTCCCTTCGAGCAAGCGAACCGCCTGCCTTACCGCCTCCTGATGTTGGTCTAGCGTCGCTTCCGGTCTGCAGTAGCCATCACACTGACTCATGTGATAGTTAAGGCAAGGACGTTCCCTCCCAATATCCCGAGGAAACTTCCGATTGCA
>JAQSXW010000032.1 GCA_029256465.1 Evtepia sp. | reverse complement strand
ATGACGGGATCAGTTTCGTGGTTTAATAGCAGATTCAGAGACATGATGGCAACTCCGCCATCGCTGTACTCAGGGATGAGTCCGCGCTCTGAGCCTCCGGCCTTGCTGTGTATGCCGAATGCCTGTGGGATGGAGGGACCGGTGATATCCCCGTCTAGGACGCCCACACGGTAGCCTAGTTTGGACATGGAGGTGGCTAAGGCAGCAGTGACAGAACTTTTTCCTACGCCACCCTTCCCGCTCATGATGGCAATTACCTTTTTGATACGGGACAATGGATTAGCAGGTGCAAGTAAGCTTTTTGGATCCTGTTGAGCACAGGATGCCCCACAGGTAGAACAATCATGGGAACAGCTTTCGGGTGTTTCAGGCATGACAAAGTTTCCTTTCTTTACTAATAGTGATAACTTCCTCCACCAATGAACTCGCGGAGGAGTGCATCAGGATGAACCAAGCTGGGGTTAATTGGTTCAAAATCGGAAAAAGCATTGATAAGGGACAAGAGCTCATCTCGACCGGGGGTAGTTTCCGGGACTTCCTGAAAAACAGAATCCAAGAGTGGTTTGGCAAAAGCCTTCATCACGGAAACCTCATAAGGGAAAGAGGAATCAATTGTAATTTTGGCACGATCTTTAAAAGGATCAATATAGAGTTTTTCGCCGCGGCGGACGTTGGCCCACATGTTCAAAGTCTCTGCCACCCCAGTGCCGCGGAATTGATGGTCGCGAACGACTCGACGAGTGAGGCGCATCCAAGTGGACTTGAATCGCAGATCATCGCCATCCATCACGCTAGAGCGCGCGGAAAGGTAAATGCCGATGGCATCTTGATATCGCCCGGCGATGTCATCATTGAGCGCATGAATTCCTTCGAAGATGGCAATCTCATTCTTTGACAGACGCAGGGGATAGGCCAAACTCTCATTTCGTCTCTGATTGGCAAAATCGAACTTGGGAACGAGAATTTCTTTGCCTGCTTCCAATAAGGAAAAATGTTCCAGAAGCAAATTCATGTCCATGTAGGAGGGGGATTCATAATCCACCTCACCGTTCTCATTACGAGGCGCATTTTGAAGGTCTAGCGGGCGGAAATAGTTATCCATGGAAATGGTTTTGGTTGAGATACCCCGCCGCCGGAGTTCCTGCTCTATCTTCATCGCAGTTGTGGTTTTCCCTGAGCTGGAAGGGCCGGACAGCAGTACGATCTGACTACGGCTCATGTTGTTCAAAATCACTTCCGCTGCATTGTTGATCCGATCTTGATAGTGCTCATCACAATCTGCCAAAAAACCCTTTGCATCGCTCAGAACGGCTTCATTGATTTCCTGCAATTGATAAGTCATAGATGGTCCTCCTCTTGCTGCTGTGCTAAGGGGTAAAGCACCGCTTTTCTTCTAGAATACGTTCCCTGTCTCGGATGTATTCCTGAGGATATTTGGGATTGGAAAAGCGGCGAATGGTGCCCTCGTGATACCGTACTTGTTTGGTGACACCGCCGGCTCCCAACGAGAGGACGGTGTGCAGTTCCTCCATCATGCAGATATTATAGTCACTTTCAAAGCCTAATTTGCACCAGCCCACATTTTCAAACCCACCGGACATGAATTTCTGACGATACAAATAATAGGGCGAAAAGCCCTCTTGCCGCAACCGGTTCCAAGCGTAGTCCAACATTTGGGAGACCTCCTCGCCACCAGGCAGTCTTGTCCCTTCCTCCCGAAGGCGGGAACCCCGCTTCAGGGCAAGGGTGTGGACGGTGATGTTTTCCGGAGAGAGAGAGAGAACCTGATCCAGACTGGTTTCAAAGCCAGAAACGCTATCTTGAGGAAGTCCGGCGATGAGGTCCATATTCACTGCGGTAAAACCCTCCGCTTGCACCAGCTCCCAGGCAGTCAGTATCTGCTTCACGCTGTGGGCACGGCCCATGGCGCACAAGACATGGTCGGACATGCTTTGCGGATTGACGGAGATTCGGTTTCCCCCGCCACTTTTGATTGCCTGAAGCTTTTCCCGGGTAATAGTATCCGGTCGTCCAGCCTCAACCGTAAATTCCAAGTTTGGTTTGAGAGGAAAGGCGACCCTAATGGCCTGTAGCAGATCAAAAAGATCCCGGGCAGAAAGTGTGGTGGGGGTTCCACCGCCAATGTAGACGGAGCGGATCAACAGTCCCTGTTCTTTCACTGCTACTCCCGCCGTCGCAATCTCCTCATGTAGCACATGCAAATAGGGAGCAATGAGTCGGTTGGTTTGACCAGCCGCAGAGACAAAGGAACAGTAAGCGCAGCGAGTGGGACAGAATGGGATGCCGATATAAAGGGAAATTTCGTTGGGAAGAAGGCTACTTTTCACCTTGAGACTTGCCTTGGCGCAGTCCATGGCAAGCGAACGTCGGGTTTCGGTGACCCGATATACAGTTCGCATCTCTGCTTCGGCTTGTGCGAAGGTCGCGCCATTTTGAACGGCCCGGACGGGTAGCTTTACCGGACGGACTCCAGACAACATACCCCAGGGTGGTTCTACCCCCAGGCAGTCAACTGCTGCCCAGTACAGAGCTCTTTGTAGGGTGCGTCGACGTAGGCGGTCTTCGGTGACGGAATCCGTACCATCTGGAGAACGCCTTACCCGGCACTGGCGGTGAAAGGTACGACCATTTCGGCGCAGAACGGCGGAAGCTGTCAGAAAACTTACACCGGTGTGAAGGTGCAGTTCTAACTCATTGTCCCCACCAGGGGCTTCCAAAGAGTACTCTGGGCGCTCCTGGGGAAACAGGATCAGCATCGTTTGTTCCACCGCATATTTGTCATTGTGACCCGAGAAGAAGAGCTTCATCGCAGACTATTCACGGCTTCCAGCATATAGTTGTTGCGCTTGCGTTCCTGTTCCAGTGTGGTAAAGCCTTCATGTCCCGGATAGACTTGGAAGTTTCCAGGTAGGTCGTGCAGACGCTTCAAGGAATGCAGCATCTCGCTGTAACTTCCACCGGCAAAATCTGTTCGGCCACAGGCACCCTGAAACAAGGTATCGCCTGAAAACAGCACGTCCTCAACTCGTAATACCACGGAACCTAAGGAATGCCCTGGTGTGTGCATGACCTCGATGGTAAGGGATCCCAATGGCAACGTGTCACCCTCTTCGTAGTAGTGCAGGTTGGGAACCAGAGGCATTTGCATATAGTTGTTGGGCAGTTTTCTTTCGTTGACTTCACTTCGATGGATATAAACCTGG
Source organism: Evtepia sp. (assembly GCA_029256465.1). Lineage (GTDB taxonomy): Bacteria > Bacillota > Clostridia > Oscillospirales > Oscillospiraceae > Evtepia. The sequence continues at coordinate 4,706 of JAQSXW010000032.1, read as the reverse complement.
GCATTTGGATAGAATTCCAAAAGCTCGGGTACAGCTAACACATGGTCAAAATGTCCGTGGGTTACCAAAATATATTGCAGATTCAGTCCACTGTCGTTCACCATTTTAGCGATTTGGTGTGCCTGATCACCAGGATCTACCACAGCACAGACTTTCGCCGTTTCATCACCGAATAGGTAACAGTTGGTACCAATCTGGCCGACCTGAATATGTTTTACGATCATAGTTATCACCTCGATAATAGTTAGAAAATTAGTGTTTACATGGCATCCGTATCCAGCAAGATGGTTACAGGCCCATCGTTCACAGAGGATACTTGCATTTCTGCGCCAAACATGCCCCGCGCCACGTGAAAGCCACTCTCTTCGCAGTGTGCCATAAAGGCTTCATAAAGCTTTTTTGCCAGCGCGGGAGCGGCTGCGCCCGTAAAACCTGGACGACGACTTTTGGTGTTAGCGAAGAGGGTGAACTGAGAGACAACGAGAAGGCTTCCCCCGGTTGCTTCTAAATTCAAGTTCATCTTTCCCTCTTTGTCGGAAAAGATCCGCAGACCGCAGACTTTATCAGCTAGTTTTGCCGCTTGGGCGTCCGTATCTTCGGGGCCGACTCCTAACAAAACTAGAAGCCCTGTCTCAATGGCACCGCTGACCTTGCCGTCTACCGTCACGGAAGCGGAGGATACTCGCGTTACGACTGCACGCATGCTCTCATCCTTTCTGAATGCTGAGGAACGAAACGGTGATATTCCCTGCACCGACTACCTTAATTTAGCAACTTACCCATCAGTATACCATTTTCTTCTTTGAATCGTCAAGGTGAGGAGCTGAAAGCATATCCAGAAGAAAATAGCAAAGGCATCGCATATCTCATTAGCAAGCTGCCATACTACAAAAGAAAGGAGTGAGCGCAAATGGAAAGCAAGCAGGAAGGTATTCCCTGGCACCCTAGACAGGAACCAAGAATCACCGGAGCACTGACCTTGGATCATATTCGTGAAGTATTCCAAGACTGTGTTGATTTTCAGGAGCGTGAAGTGCTCGTTGGAGGAGATCCAGGCAAGTGGACGTTGATGCTAAGCATCGCCGGTATGGTGAAAAACGAGCGCGTCAACGATTATATCCTGCGCCCCATGTTCTACAATCCACACCTAGAAGGGATGCCTTTAAAAAAGGCAGTAGACTGGATGCAAAAGGGCGCTTTGTACAATCTGTCGGTGGAGCTCCGCTCGACTATGGATCAGGTGGTCTCCGATCTCATCGGTGGTAATGTAGTCTTTGTCTTCCCAGGGCAAAGTGAAATGCTTTCCTGCGCGGTTCCTACGGAAGAAAAGCGCTCCATTTCTCCGTCAGACAACGAGCCGATGCTCAAAGGGGCAAGGGACTCTTTTGTGGAATCCATCCGAACCAATACCAGCTTGGTACGCAGACGAATCCGAACACCCAACCTGAAGATCAAAGAACAGATTGTGGGAAGACAGACTCTAACCCCTGTGGATCTCTTGTATCTAGAAGGATTGACCAATCCTGATCTAGTAAAAGAAGCAGAGGCGCGCCTTAGTGAGATTGATATTGATGCACTACTAACGACCGCAAACCTAGAAGAATACATGAGTGATACCGTGAAAACACCTTTTCCGCTGATGGGTTACACGGAGCGACCTGACCGTTTTTGCGCCGGACTGGTCGAAGGCCGGGTGGGGATCCTGGCAGATGGTTTGCCTTTGGGCTTTCTCCTGCCCGAGACTGTCGGGCAGTTTTTCAAAAGCAATGAAGATCGGGCAAAAAACTGGGCGGTGGCATCCTTCCTTCGGATACTTCGCTATTTTTGTATGTTCATCGCCCTGTTTATGCCCGCTATTTATGTGGCGGCAATCAATTTTCATCCCGAAATGCTTCCGGCATCGCTGGCTTGGTCCATTGTAGAAGCCAAAATTGATGTGCCGTTTTCCACCGTATTTGAGGTACTCATTTTATTATTCGCATTTGAAATCGTGCAAGAAGCGGGACTTAGACTACCTCCGGCGATCGGAACCACCGTTTCGATTTTAGGGGGCCTCGTAGTGGGAACCGCAGCGGTGGAGGCAAAAATTGTCTCACCAGCTGTTTTAATTACCGTGGCGGTGGCAGGGATCGCAGGTTTTACTTTGCCAAGTCAAGAGGTCTCCAGTGCGCTTCGCCTCTGGCGGTTTGGTCTGGTCATTGCCGCAAGTCTTGCGGGCCTGTTTGGCGTTGTTGCGGCAACAGTGGTGCTGATTTACCATGTGGCGGCACTGGAGAGCTTTGGCGTTCCCTTCATCACACCCTTTGCTGCAGTGGGAGGTGACCAAATTGATGGCGTGCTAAGGCGGCCTTTGGTTTGGGTGAAGTTTCGTGAACGATCCCTCAAAACCCAAAATAGGAGGAATCAGAAATGAAGAGGCTTCTTGGATTTGCCTTAACACTTTGTTTTTGTTTGTCTGGCTGCCGGGCGCCCTTCTCGCTGCCTCGTGCAGAGGAACCTAGAAATATGACCATTGCCAGTGTCCTTGGGGTGGAAAATGGCAGAAACAATAGCATTCAAATTTTTGCCGCTACAGAAGGGAGAAACGAAAAGCAGCCGCTACGTTTTGAGGGTCAGTCGGAGTCTCTGTCCGGAGCGCTTTTAGATACCAGGGACAAGGGGACGGAGAGTATAAGCTATGCCCATGTGGAGCACATCCTCATCGGTGCTGAAACCACAGAGAGCCGCTTATCCCAACTATTGAGTTTTTGCTTTCAAAACGGAGAGCAAAGCATAGAAAGCAATCTGTGGATTTTACGAAATACGGATATGAACTCTCTTTTTCAAAAAGACATAGATTTGGCCAAACGGCTTAGTACACTGAAAACCAGTGGGGAGGCGGGAACCTCGCTACCACCACGCAGTCTTAGGGAAACGGCAGCTCAAATAGCTGACAACGGAGCGGTCTTAATTCCTGCCCTGCGTTGGGAAAACAAAGATTTGATTTTTGATAGCTACGCTCTCTTCCAAGACGGGAAGCTCCTGGGGTACCTGGAAGGAGATCTCGCTCGGACAATGGCAATCCTCTCGGAGGATTCCGTCTATTGGACGGATCAGATTAAAGTGGGGGGGAGTCAGGAAGCCACAGTGCAGCTCCACAGCAAGGGGTGCAGAGTACGCACTGTACTCCAAAACGGAGCGCTAAAACAGTTAAATATCTCTTGTCGTGTAGACGGAAAGCTGATGGAAGTGTGGGATACTGGGGCGCAGAATCTTAACGAACAGGTAGAACGGCAGGTAAAAAAGGAACTGGAAGCTGCCGTTGCCCGTTTGCAGGGATTAGATGCCGATGGCACGAACCTGCGGAGGCAAGCTGGAATTTCCGCCCCTTGGAATTGGGGTGTGGTCAAAACACAATGGCGGGATTGCTTTACCAAGCTGCCCTGTGCGATTACCGTGAAAGCAAAGCTTACGGAACAGTTCTGAAACGGGGGGTAAAGATGAAGCAACAAAATGTATCCATACGGCAGTTGATGACACTGCTGTTCATTGCATTGGTGGCAGTGGGTGCGGAAGTAGTCCCCGGCATCTCTGGTGCCGGTGCTGCAGTTTGGTTAGCACCTCTTCTAGCCCTACTACCCGTATTGCTCCTTATATTTTTGGCCTTTCGAGGACCAGAAAAGGAACAGAGGACGGATTTGGGAGAAGGGTTTTCTAAGGTGTTGGGAAAGTGGGGAGGTCGCCTTGCGGCCCTCATCTTTCTTCTCTGGGGTCTCTTCCTTTTGGTAGCAAATACAGCCCGCTGTGCGCGCAGACTAACCGTGGCAGGAGGAACGCCGTTCCTTTTCTCTGCCATTGTTTTGATGTTGGCCATTTGGATGGCATCAAAAAAGCTGCCGAGCTTTGTAAGGGCCTGTGAAATTTTCTATATCATTTTGGGAGCATGCTTGGTAGCAATTGTCTTACTAGCTGGATTTCGTTTGCGTCCGGACTATATTTTCCTATTTACCAAACAAGAGCTTTATCATGTACCGAAAGTTGCGGCCTCATTGCTGGGTGTAGTGTCCGTGGGAATGTATGCCCTGTTTGTGGCTAACAACATCACTGTGCGGAAAGGAGACGCCGTCCGGTGTTACCGTTGGGCGATTGCGCTCTTCCTCACATTTTCAATTCTATTGGCCTTAATCTTAGGAACATTTGGGGCGCCATTGACAGAAGTAATGCAGCGGCCATTCTTTCATATGGTTGCAGGCTTGGGGGTGACAGGAGCATTTCAAAGACTGGAAGCACTTATTTCAGCCCTTTGGATGCTGGGTGACATCGCGCTTCTGGGATTATTGCTGTTTGCGGTTAAGCGGTTGGCTGCCTGTGTCTCCGGAAGAAGAGAGTCTTTTTGGGTTGTTCTGGGTGCTGGGCTTGTGGCATTGGTGGGGGGAGAACTGCTTGCAGGACAGGAAGGGGCGCTGAAGATTTGCCAGCAAAGCCTTATGCCAATGGGGAGTCTTGTAGCAGGAGGCATTTTGACTCTTTTGTTTTTCTTGATAAAACGAGCAGGGAAAGGAGGGGACTCTGTGGCTTCTAATCAAGGAAGTGGAGAGAAAATAGAAAAAGCAAAAAAAGAGAAAAAGGGGATTGACAATGGTGGGTAGAGGTGGTATTCTATCAAAGTTGCCTCTGCCGGTGACGGCGAGATAACAAAAAGCCTTGTGAAAAGAACTGAAAAAAGT
>JAQSXW010000031.1 GCA_029256465.1 Evtepia sp. | reverse complement strand
ATCTCGAAGTTCACTCAGCATAATGATTGCAATATCTCGGAAGTGCTCTTCGGTGAGCTGATTGAAGTAAATCACTTCATCCACTCGATTGATGAATTCTGGACGTAAAAACTCCTGCAAAGCTTTTGTGGCGCGTTCCTTACCCTGTTCATTGGAGGTGCGTCCAAAGCCAAGCGCACCAGTCTTTCGGTCACTTCCGGCATTGGAGGTCATAACAATAACCGTATTCTCGAAATTGACGACTCGACCTTGTGCATCAGTAATATGACCATCATCTAGTATTTGGAGCAGTACGTTGAGCACATCAGGATGTGCTTTTTCGATTTCGTCAAACAGGATGACCGAGTATGGTTTTCTGCGGATCTTTTCGGTTAACTGGCCTGCTTCATCATAACCCACATAACCGGGAGGAGAACCGATGATCCGAGAAACGGAATGCTTCTCCATAAATTCGGACATATCAAGACGAATCAGTGATTCTGGAGAATTAAACAGGTCCTGGGATAGACGTTTGACCAATTCGGTCTTACCAACACCGGTGGAGCCGACAAAGATGAAGGAAACTGGCTTGCGTTTGGAAGCGACACCGACCCGGTTGCGGCGGATGGCAGAGGATACCGCCGCAATGGCTTCACTCTGTCCAATGATGTGCTGTTTCAGACGTTCTTCCAAGTGAGCGAGGCGTTCATATTCCTGTTCTTGGATCTGGCTGGCAGGAATCTTCGTCCATAGCTCAATAACCCGGGAGAGGTTTTCCAGAGTTAAGGCAGGGGGAGGTAGCTGCTTAAGGGTAGCCTTTTCTTCCAATAGTTGCAGTTCACGGCTACGGATAGTAGCCAGTCGCGCATAGGCTGCATCGCTGTCATCTGCCAGCATCACATCCCGTTCCCGTGAAAGATCAGAAAGTTCCTTTTCAATTTCCGCCAGTCGAGCCAAGGATTTGTTTTTCAAGTTTACATCAGAGCAAGCCTCATCGATGAGGTCAATGGCTTTATCCGGCAAGAATCGATCGGTAATGTATCGTTCAGACATGGTGACCGCCAAGCGGGCGAGATCGGGAGTGATGGTTACATAATGGAACTGTTCATAGTAGGGTGCAATTCCCTTAATAATCTCTACAGATTCTTCCATGGAAGGTTCATTGACGATGACGGGCTGAAAGCGGCGTTCCAAAGCAGAATCTTTTTCAATGTATTTGCGATATTCCGTCAAGGTTGTTGCACCAATCACCTGGATTTCACCTCGGGAAAGGGCAGGTTTCAGGATGTTCGCAGCATTCATAGAACCTTCTGCATCCCCAGCTCCCACCAAATTGTGGACCTCATCGATCACAAGAATAATCGTTCCGAGCTTCCGAATTTCCTCAATTAGCCCCTTCATTCGGCTTTCAAACTGTCCGCGGAACTGTGTCCCGGCGACCAAGGATGTGAGATCCAGAAGATAAACTTCTTTATCTCGGAGTTTATAGGGCACGTCGCCGCTTTGTATTTTTGAGGCAAGGCCTTCCGCAATGGCCGTTTTACCAACACCCGGCTCACCAATCAGGCAAGGATTGTTTTTTTGTCTTCGATTCAGAATTTGTATCACGCGTTCCAGTTCAGATTCCCGACCAATCACGCGATCCAACTGGCCTTCTTGAGCACGACGGGTTAGGGAGATGCAATAATTCTCCAAGAATTTGCGCTTGGAGTGCTTATTCTCATTCTTTTTCCCCTTGTCGTCCCGATCAATGCGACTTCCAACTTCAGCAGGTGGTTCTGCAGTAGAATCATCAGAACGGTTTGAACTTAAATTATTGGAGGTTCCAAAGTTACCCATCAGTTTATTCAAAAACGGGAAGGTAGCAGTACGGCCCTCATCGTTGTCGTCAGGATCCTCTCCAAATGTATTGGATAGCAAAGAGTCCATACCTTCCGCCCCTTCAAAGGCAGACATCATTTCTTTGGTTAACCCCTCAAGGTCCTCTTCACTCATACCCATTTTATCGATCATATCAGTGACTGGCTTAATATTGAGTTCCTTGGCACATTTGAGGCAAAGCCCTTCATTTTTTGATTGACCGTCATTATCTAAGCGTGTAATAAAAATGATTGCCACATTTTTTTGACATTTGCTGCACAGTGATGGCTGCATGTTTATCTAATCACTCCTTTATGGGTATTTCATTTCCACCCTGAAGATATCATAGTTTTATGAATTGCATATGAATAAAGTTAATGAAGTGTATATGAGAAAATAACAAGAATTCAGCAGTCAGCGCCAGGTGATTTGGTAAAAATCAATTAGAAAGTTGGGGAATCGCAGATTGGCAAACAGATATGACAGGATTTGGTACGATTGCGTACGCCCCAGCAGTTCAGGAGGGATTTGACCCATCAAATCGCAAAGGAGCCAGCGCAGCACGAGAAGGAAAATTACGCCTTTACAGAGGCCAAAAAGAGCACCGAGTATCCGATTGCAAAAATTGAGAACAGGTAATTTTGCCAAGAGATCTAGACTCCGACTGAAGAAAAGCCAAGTGAGTAGTAAAAGAAGAAAGCTTAAAATAAAAATAGCGGCTGATACGATGATGTTCAGAATATAGCTGGCAAAAAGCTGACTGGGAGAAGTGGTTGCTATCTGCTTTTGGTCTGCAGCGGAATTCGCCTGCTGAATCATTCGGCTCCAAGTTTCAGGCAAGCCTATCTTTTTCAGGATAATTGTAGTTTCCTGAGTGGAAAGATCCGAAGTGGGTTCGGGAACGGAGTCTTTCTCCAAGTGCTTGACAATTGAGGGAAGAATTTGCGGGGCAAGAAACTCTGATGCCATCGGAGTCAACTGTTTCGAAATGACGAGAGCACCAAAAAACGCCACAAACACGGCCAAAAAGGAACACAGGGCACGAACAAAACCGTGCTGGATACCACGTATGGTAAAGAAAAGCAGGATAATGAGTACGGCAATATCCAAAAGAATGGGCACATCCATAGAAACACCTCCGATGTTTTGGTCAGGGGAGATACAGACGAGAAAACTCGTCGGTAATCAGGGATAAACTTCCATCGGGGAACAGAACCAGATTTTGTACCCCTTGAATATAGTTGGAGACGCTAGTCTCTGTCAAGTCTTTTGTGTATACTCGAAGACAACTTGCGGTCAGCACAGCAACATAACGACCCGAAGAAGAGAGCGCGAGCACTTGTTCCTGCAAATCCAAGCTGCCCAAAACAACACCTTCGGAATCGACGGTAACAAGGGTGCCGGAATTACCTGACTGGGAATTTGACAGCAAGAGTGTGGCAAACTCAGTTCCATCCAGACTAGCACGTTTTATGTATTTTCCGTTGTAGTCATACTTTGCAGCCAATTCACCAGTGGGGAGCAAGATAAATAATTCATTTTCACTTAGAATCCAACAACGTTGATTCGCTGTACGCATAGAAAGAACTACATTATCACCAAGGGAAATCTGAGAGCTTGGTGTTTCTGCCTGTTTAAGATTATAATATAGAAGTTTGCTTTCAAAAATACCACTAGATTGTCCCGGTGTCAGAATATAAACTCCCTTACAGTCGGGTGCAACTAAAGCGTCGACCAGATAGCTGCTGGAGAGGCGGATGGAGACAACTGGATCATAAGATGCATTATAAATGGTGACAACACCTTTGTGACCGTCTTCTTTTGTGGTGACTGCCAGCCAACCGTTTTTATTGATGCTAGCAGATAAAATATATTGCCCTGCAGGAAGGGTAAGGGAAAAGGCGACTTTTTCCTTTGAGACGACATAAAGGCCTTGGCCGCCTGCATCATAAACAACTGCTTGCTTTTCATTGGAAGAAAGCGCTGGATTGGAAAATGAGATGGGCTCTTTAAGTAGAGAATCTCCGGTAGGTGAGAAGAGCTGCAAAAGGGTATCAGAGCAGACCAGAAGTTTATAATCCAGGTTTAGAAAAAGGTTTTCACTGCGAGCACCATGAGAGAAAGTAATGTTTCCCTTTTCATTATCATAAGTGAGCCAGCGTGTAAAAAGGGTTAATCCCAAGCGATCCTTTATGGTAAGGCTGGCAATCAGTGCGATAAGTAAAATGAGAAAAGCAATCAGCAGAGCAATGCGTCGGCGCAGTGTGAGCTTTGCTTTTAACGTTTGGATGATAGCCATGGAACATCTCCCTTAAAAACAGTCAATGATTAGAGTATGTAAGATTCCTCGTACCAAAGTTTTGTCATGTATAGACCTTGCGGAGGAGCAGTGGGACCAGCATCAGTACGGTTTTTAGACGCTAAAATCCTGGGAACATCTTCTGGATGGAATTTTTCTTCTGCGGCATAAACACAGGAGCCGACCATGGCCCTCGCCATATTATACAGAAAGCCGTCTGCACAGACCCGACACTCAATTAAGGTTTCAGTTCTTGTGATCGTAAAGTTATGGACAGTGCGGATCGTGGTTCGTGTTTCCGTTCCCACAGAACGGACTGCAGCAAAATCATGGGTTCCCACAAAGTAGGAAGCAGCTTTTTGCATAATGAATTCATCCAAATGTTTGGGATAAAACCATACCCGGTTGACGAGAAAGGCATTTCGAATTCTGGAGTTGTAGATGCGATACGTATACTCTTTTTTCAGACAAGAACTGATGGCATTGAATTCAGGTGGGACTTCCGATGCCTTTGTGACAACAATATCAGCAGGAAGTCTTGTGTTGACTGCAAGCGGGAGGCGGTCACAAGGGATCGTTGAGTTGGTGCGAAAGTTTGCGATATAAACTTCGGCATGCACACCTGCGTCTGTTCTGCCCGCCCCAGTCAGCTTGACCACATGTCCTACAATAGGAGAAAGGGCACGCTCCAAGGTTTCGGCGACGGAACGATCCCGCTTCTGAACCTGCCAACCATGATATGCAGTACCATCATACATTAATTTTAAAGCAATATTTCGCATATTAGGCCTCACTATAGGATTAAAGTCCGAAGAAACGAAGAATTCCACTTAAGGTGCAGAGTAATAGACCAAAAGCAATCAGGACAAAGTCCCTTCTGTGATACTTCAGCTGACGCAGACGAGTCCGGTGATTTCCATCATTGTAGCAACGGCAGTCCATTGCAATAGATAGTTCATCCGCACGACGAAATGCAGAGATGAATAACGGGATCAGAATGGGGATGAGTGCCTTTGCCCGCGCAATGATATGACCACTTTCAAAATCGGCACCACGTGCCTTTTGAGCTGAGATAATTTTGTCAGTTTCCTGAATCAGTGTTGGAATGAATCTCAAGGCAATGCTCATAATCATAGTGAAATCATGAACAGGGAGCTTCAGTGCTTTGAGGGGTGACATCAGGCGATCCAGACCGTCCGTTAACATAAGCGGGGAGGTCGTATAGGTAAGAAGCAGGGTTGACATGAGAAGCAAAATAATGCGCAGCATCATGAAAAAAGCATGCCAAGCACCGTTCTCTGTAATTTGCAATATGCCGTAGGAGAATAATACTTCTCCGCCACGGGTAACCAAAAGGTTCATGATTGCTGTGAAAAGGATGATAATGACTACGGGTTTTAGGCCTTTGCGGAACACGGAGAATCGTATGCCGGATAGAAGAATCCCAACCATGAGCACTAAAATCATAACGCCATAGGATATTAAAAAACTCGCCAAAAATAGGGCGACGATATACAGAAAGATAAAGACAAGCTTCGAACGAGGGTCTAGTTTATGAATCAGGGAAGATCCGGGAAAATATTGTCCCAAGGTGATGTCTCGCAGTGCCATCAGAGCCCCTCCTTTGTTCGGCGGTAAGCCTCAAAAAAGGCAGCTTTCGCCTGGGGGATGGTATAGACAGAAGGATCGACGGATACTCCCATGGCATGAATTCTGGAAAAGACGCGGGCCATCTGAGGAACGCCCAAGCCCAGTTCTTCCAGAAGGGCACTGTGAGCAAAAATCTCATGAGGCGTTCCCGAAAGAGGGATTTTACCGTCACTGAATACCATCAGTCGGTCTGCAGTTCGGGCAATCTCCTCCATGGAGTGAGAAACAATGATCACAGTAGCCTGTTTGGCATGGTGATAGTCTTCGATATTAGAAAGAACGCTTTCAACACTAGCAGGATCAAGGCCAGCGGTTGGTTCATCTAGAATTAACACCTTTGGCTCCATTGCAATGACGCCGGCAATGGCAACCCGACGCTTTTGACCACCCGACAATTCAAAAGGAGATCGCTCCAAAAGCTCGGGGGAAAGCCCAACAAAATCGGCAGCGCTTCGTACCCGATGATCGATCTCATCCGGATCTAAATTCATGTTTCTGGGACCAAAAGAGATGTCTTTGTAGACCGTCTCTTCAAATAACTGATATTCTGGAAATTGAAAAACCAATCCCACTTGAAAGCGAATGCTGCGTGTGAGGGAAGGTGAACTCCATAGGTCTTGTCCTTCAAAAAGAATTCGACCGGAGGTAGGTTTGAGTAGTCCGTTCAGATGCTGAATTAAGGTGGACTTTCCTGAGCCGGTTTGTCCAATAATCCCAAGGTATTCTCCAGAATAAATCTGCAGATCGACAGCGTCCAGAGCCTTATGCTCGAAGGGAGTATTGACACTGTATGTGTGGGTCAATTGTTCCACTTTGATAATTGGTTCCAATGATGATCCATCCTCATTTGTATGGCTTCTTACCGTCATCCTGTGGAGTGAGAAGCGAAAATTCTGTATTAGCTCAGCAGCGCTGCTAAAACCTGTGCGCACTCTTCATCTGAGATTGCATCCAACGGAACGAGAATGCCTTCCTTGCGAAGTTCATAGAGCAGCTGTACTGTGTCCGGAACGGATAGCCCAGAGGCCTTCAGTTCCTCAACATTTTGGAATACTTTTTTGGGTGATCCATCCGCAATGATATGTCCATCAGACATGACGACGAGGCGTTCTGCCTGAGCAGCTTCATCCATGTGATGGGTGATCAAAATAACAGTCATGCCGTATTCCTCATTCAAACGGCGTATGGTGTCCATGATTTCCCGGCGACCAATGGGGTCAAGCATAGCGGTAGACTCGTCTAGGACGATACAGCGGGGGCGCATGGCAATCACGCCAGCAATGGCGACTCGCTGCTTTTGGCCACCGGAAAGCAGATGAGGCGCATGTTCACGGTACTCATACATACCGACCATGTGTAGGGCATCGTCTACCCGTTGCCGAATTTCGGTAGGGGGAATCCCTAAGTTTTCCGGTGCAAAGGCAACATCTTCTTCCACAACGCTTGCTACAATTTGATTATCTGGGTTTTGAAACACCATTCCCACGGTATTGCGAATAGAAAACAGTTTTTCCGGGTCAGAGCTATTCATGCCATTTACCCAAACCTTCCCTTGCGTCGGTTGATGAATGGCATTCAGCAGCTTAGCCAAGGTGGATTTTCCTGATCCATTATGGCCCAAAATCGCCACAAAACTGCCTTCTTCGATCTCAAGGTTAATCTGATCCAGTACAAGGTTTGACGTATTTGTCTCGTCCGGGTAAACAAAGGATACTTGCTCAAGTTTGATAATTGCGCTCAAAGAAATCACCTCATCTGGCAGATGCAGTCCAGCGGCCAGTAGCACCGCAGGGAAGCATGAGACCAGTTTCTGCAACCAGAAGTCCCAATTCCTCACTATTGGTATGACCGCCGTGTTTTTTTGTAATTAGTGTCTCCAATAGATAGGTGAGAACGGATGGAGCCAGGCCAGTGGTATAAGAATTCACAAGGAAAAACAAAGGATTTTCAGACAAAACTCCTGTAACCAGTTCCAAGAACGCAAACAAATTTTCTTCCAACTTCCAGATCTCACCGGAAGGTCCTCGCCCATAGGAAGGGGGGTCCATAATCACCGCATCATAACGTCGGCCTCGGCGGATTTCCCGTTCTACAAATTTGGCGCAGTCGTCGACAATCCAACGAATGGGAGCATTCTCCATGCCGGAGCTTTTTGCATTTTCCTTGGCCCAATTCACCATAC
>JAQSXW010000030.1 GCA_029256465.1 Evtepia sp. | reverse complement strand
GACTTTGCTGGCAGGTACGACGGATGTATGAGCGGGTTCCATTGTTTCGGAGCCGCATGGAAGAGGCAGGATTAACCCCCGACGATATTCGTGGCATCGAAGACTTACACCGTTTACCCTTTTCCTATAAAAAAGATCTAAGAGATCATTATCCCTACGGCCTTTTCGCAGAACCAATGAAAAATATTAAACGGGTTCATGCATCTTCTGGTACCACTGGAAAGCAAATTGTGGTAGGATATACACAGGGAGATCTAGAACGATGGGCACAATGCGTCTCCCGCTGTCTGTCTTCCGCCGGTGTGACAGATACTTCATTTGTTCAGAATGCCTTCGGTTACGGCTTCTTTACCGGAGGATTTGGTATTCACAATGCCGTCGAGCACTTGGGGGCTACCATCATTCCCATTTCTTCAGGAAACACCCAGCGGCAACTGCAAACCATGATTGATTTCGGTTCCACTCATCTAACCTGCACCCCATCCTATGCTATGTACTTGGCGGAAACCATTGAGGAACAGGGTTTGGTCGATCAGCTCCACCTCCAGGCTGCCATCTGTGGTGCGGAACCCTGGAGTGAGAACATGCGTCACGCCATTGAGGAAAAACTCCATATTAAGGCATACGACATCTATGGTCTGTCTGAAATTATGGGCCCAGGTGTTGCCTATGAATGTGAGCAGCAAGCTGGCATGCACATCTGTGAAGATCAATTCATTGCAGAAATCATCGATCCTGATACTGAAGAAGTATTACCCTATGGTTCCACCGGAGAATTGGTATTTACTACCCTCACTAAGGAGGGATTCCCGGTCATCCGTTACCGTACCCGCGATATCTGTATTCTAAATGCAGAGCTCTGCGCCTGTGGAAGAACCCACATCCGCATGGGCAAGCCCAGTGGTCGCAGTGATGATATGATGATCATCCGAGGTGTCAATGTCTTCCCCTCTCAGATTGAAGAGGTTCTACTGCGGGTCAGCAACGGTACCATTACCCCCAACTATCAAATCGTGGTGGATCGTGTCAACAATACTGACACGCTGGATGTCAATGTGGAAATGAGTGAGCAAATGTTCTCAGACGATATTCGTTCGCTGGAACGTATTGAGCACAAAATCTCTAATCAACTACGCTCTATCTTAGGAATTGGTGCAGACGTTCATTTGTTAAACCCCAAAAGCATTGAACGAAGCGAAGGGAAAGCAAAACGTGTCATCGACAAACGGAAGCTGTAAAAGGAGGAATCGCAATGCTTATTGAGCAAATTTCTGTATTCATCGAAAATCAGCCTGGCCGTCTTACCGAAGTCGCAGATGTTCTTGCAAAAAATAATGTGGATATCACGGCGCTTTCCCTAGCGGATACCTCTGACTTTGGTATCCTCCGTCTCATCGTCGATCAGCCTGATGTGGCTCAGGTGGCTTTGCGCGAGAACGGCTTTATTGTCAAATCCACAGAGGTTTTGGCGGTGGCAATGGACGATCAGCCAGGTGGCTTGGCTTGCGTCCTCCATGCGATCAAAGATGCTGGAATTTCCATTGAGTACATGTACGCATTCGTTGGAAAGCATGACGGAAAAGCTGTCGTGGTCATGCGGGTCAGCGATTTGGATGCTTCCATCTTGGCCCTTAAAAATGATACCAGCACTGTGGTAAATGCCCGTGATATTTACAATGTATAAATTACTAAGCTGTTGTAAGTAGACGCACGCCATCACAAACATTGTTCAAACTTTAAAAGCTGACACTGTACGAATACAGTGTCAGCTTTTTTATATCATTTATGCAAAAAAGCTGTATCATACTCACTTTCAAGCACTTACGCTGCTGCTGTCAGTCAGGAGGAGTATGCGGCTATGCAATTTACGAAAAACGTTCCCTCCCTGACTGTGAGCAAAGAAAGTTTCCCAAAATTATTCACCGTTTTGATACAAAATGAATTTGTTGATCAGGATCTTCTCAATGAGTTACAACAGATATTGGATCAAAGAAGAGGGGAAGTTGCAAAATAAGGCTTCCCTTTCCTCATTGATCATTATGGTGATGAGGTTTCTTTTATAGGAAACTGTTGACAAATAAGAGATTCCTCGCTTTAATAGAACTAAGCAGTGTTATCTTAGATCATTGAAAAGAGGATTTCAGGAATGAGCGTGTCAATTTTTTCATCGGTCATGGCCGTTTTGTGGTTTGATATCTTCATTCTACTTAGCTCTGGCCTCCGAAGGAAAACGGACTTTTTACTCCAGTATAGCCTTTCACCCTTGATCATTTTGATCGTCGTTAGCCTCACTCGCGTGATGCTCCCACTTGAATTTTCATTTACAACCGTTCTGAACTCTTATCGTATATATCCAATGGTACAAACTATTTGTAGATATCAATTTTCACTTTGGGGAGGATACCAAGCCAGTCTCCTATTGATTTTATTTTGTATCTGTTCTATGGTCAGTGTATTTCTTCTGATTCGACTCTTTCTCAGCCTTTATCAAGGGAAACAAGCTATTCAACTACTCTACACTGAAGAGGATACACGGGCGAATCTGATTTTACAAAATATCATCGATCAGACCAAACCTGGCCAAGATTATACACTGCATATCGCACCTGATCTTTCATCCCCGATTGTAACTGGGTTCTTTCATCCAGTCATTCTCATGCCAGAGGATGCAAAAAAACTCTCTAACAAGCAATTGTACTACATACTTCGACACGAATGGAGTCATTACTTATCCAAAGATTTGTGGGTAAAGCTACTAATTCACATTCTCTGCTGCGTGATGTGGTGGAATCCTCCCGTCTATTTACTCAAAAAGGATTTGAATCAAATATTAGAGCTTAACTGCGACCATCGCGTGACCAAAGGCATGAAGAAAGTAGAGCGGCTGGAATATTTGCAGACCATTATAGAAGTCCTAAAGCAGTATTTTGGAAAAGGGAACCACATGCTAGAAGCTGGCGTTGGGGTTCACTTTGTCGGAATGGGCAAAGGAGAAACGACCATCCAACGATTTCAGTTGGTCTGTGACCATCAGAAAAGTATTGCAAATTCGAAAACCAATTTCATATTTGCTCTCATTATGGTGATACTCTTTCTTCTTTCGTTTTCTTTTATCTTACAGCCGCATTCAGACCCACCCCCAATGGAAGGTGTTAGTTATTACGAGATTACACCAGAAAATGC
The DNA here is from genome assembly GCA_029256465.1 of Evtepia sp. Classification (GTDB taxonomy): domain Bacteria; phylum Bacillota; class Clostridia; order Oscillospirales; family Oscillospiraceae; genus Evtepia. The sequence goes on along the minus strand of JAQSXW010000030.1, from coordinate 4,816 downwards.
TTACCTGAAGTTTGAGGAGAACGGTATGTATACACTCTATCGAAATGGAAAACCTTTTGATTCAATTTCAAAAACAGACCTTAAGACAGAACCTTACAGTTTATTACCAATTATAAAGGAAAATTAGAAGTGCCATATAAAAAAAGGTAGCCCGTTTGCTCGTTACTCTGCTCGTAGCAATCATTATTGCTACGCTTAATTAATTAAATCCCCCTCTTTGTTGCAGGATCTTGCAACAAAGAGGGGGATCATTCTTGTGGGTTACATTCTCTCTACTTGGGGCTTTCTTGTTCTGCTCCAACTTCATCCGCTTCCAAAGTGATAAAGGAAAACTTTGTTACATCAAATAGGCCCATATCCGTCAGCTTCAGTTCAGGAATCACTGCAAGAGACATAAAGCATAAGGTCATCACTGGCTCAACTTCCCTGCTGATCCCGAGCTGAACATAGGCATCTTCATGAATTCTGGTTAGCCTTTCACTGACCCACTCACCAGTCTGGTCACTCATGATACCGCCTACAACCATGGGCATGGAGTTTATGACATTCTTATCCTTTACTATGGTGATGCCTCCCCCCTGCTCTATGAGCTGCTCAACAGCAAACGCCATATCACCGTCATTTGTTCCAACAGTAATAATGTTGTGAGAATCATGTGCAATGGAGAGTGCCACTGCGCCTGACCGGATACCATACCCTCGAAGTAGTGCCACGGCAACATTTCCAGTGTTTTGATGCCGCTCCACGACTGCAACTTTTACGATATCCTGGTGTGGTTCATAGACAAAATCACATTCTTCATTTCTTGTAATCTTTGCAGTGCCCTTACCCGTGACGACTCCGCCAGGAAGAATATCTATTACATTCACAAGATCTGACTTGAGGCTTAGCTTCAATTTGTGAGCAGAGAACTCTTTGACATGAAAGCTTCCACGCACCGCTGAATTGTCACAGAAACGTACTGCTGGAAGATAACAGCCTTCCTTTGCAACTTCCTCTCCCTGAATGAAGACTCGTTGCACATGAAACTCTTCTAAATTATCCACCAAAACAATATCTCCGCGCAGTCCGGGTGCTATGGCACCGCGGTCATGCAAACCAAAACACTCTGCTGCATTCAGACTTGCCATCTGAATGGCAATCATGGGATCAATTCCCTCTTCCACGCAAATACGTAGATGATTGTCAAGGTGACCCAATTTCAAAATTGTCTCAGGCTGCCGGTCATCAGAGCACAATACACAGCGGCGGCTGTTTAAAGGCGTCACAGCCTTTAGGAGGGTACGTAGGTTGTGGCAAGCAGAACCTTGTCGTAAAAGAACGTACATCCCTCTGGTTAATCGGTCACACATTTCTTCCACCGTTGAGCACTCGTGATCATTGTGAATTCCGCTGATGGCATACGCATTCAAATCATTTCCAGCGATACCAGGACTATGACCATCAATAAACTTTCCCTCGTTGATGGCAATGAGCAATTTATTCAGTACATCATCGTCTGCAAAGATAACTCCTGGATAGTTCATAAATTCAGCAAGTCCAAGGATCTGGTCATTCTTGATCGGGCTTTCCATCGCATTTGCGTCAATGTTCGCACCTGCATGTTCAAATGGAGTTGCTGGAACACAAGACGGAAGCATGAAGCGAATATCGAGTTTTGTCTCTTTTGATGCCTCAAGCATATAGTTCATGCCATCCATCCCACATACATTCACAATCTCATGTGGGTCTGCAATGATGGTGGTTGCACCATGAGGTACAAGTAGTCTTCCGATCTCTTCCGGTGTCACATAGGAGGACTCAATGTGGATGTGTCCATCAATAAACCCAGGAAGCGCATACTGTCCCTTTGCATCAATGACCTCCATGCCCTCATAGTCACCAATTCCGGCAATACAACCATCCACGATCGCAATACTTTTGCCATCGATCACGGAAGCGGTATAAACATCAACAACTTTAGAGTTTTTAATGACAAGATCGGCAGGTATTCTTCCCGCTGCTACATCAATACGTTTTTTTAAAATTTCTTTTTCCATAATAGTACCTTTATGCTTCGTACAATTCCAGAATTGGATCAAAGGTAGTCAGTTTTACGCAATCCACAGGGCCAACATCAGTAATCGCGTAATCCGGAATTGCAGTAATCGGCAAAAAAAACATATACATGAGAGGTTCTGGCAAGTTACAGCCTAAAAGCTTTGCTGCTGCAGAGAGTTCTTTCTCTTTTCTGGCAACCTCCTTTGGCTCCTCGTCACTTGCAATTCCACCCACAGGTAATGCAAGAAAACTCAAAACTTCACCATCAGCAACTAACACCTGACCACCGCCATGCTCAATGAGGTAGTTGACTGCGATGGACATATCTTCTGCATCGACCCCCATGACAATGAGATTATTATCATCCGGAGCAGCAGAGGATGCCATAGCTCCCCGCTTTAAGTTCCAACCAGAGCAGAATGCCAGCGATCTGTTTCCATTGATGCCAAAGCGTTCCAGCACAGAAACCATTGCTACATCTTGCTGGGTATTGGGAATAACCACACCGTTTTCCACCTTCAGCGTAACATCTCTCCTCTTCCTAACGAAGGGGCCCTTGACGTCCATTGACAATACCTTCGCCGTTCCCTCATTCACCGAAACCTTGTACTGAAAATCCTCTTTCGTGGTCTTCTTGCATTTCAATTCGCTACTCAGTACAGAGCTTCTGGAAGGTGCCTTCAAGGTATAGGTCAGCGCTCCGTCCTTTGCAACCAGTTTTCCATTTGTGATGACAGTCTCCACATGGAATTTCTCGGGGCTGTCAATAAGCAGGATATCTGCAATTCTACCCGGAGAAATCGAGCCAACTTTATCATCAATGCGGTACGCTTCCGCACTATTGATCGTTGCCATTTGAATGGCGGTGATGGGTGAAACCCCTGCAGCAATTGCTAAGCGTACCACGTTGTCCAAATGGCCTTTCTCCAAAACGTCAGAAGGGGTTACGTCATCGGTGCAAAAGCTTACTCTTCTCGCCAAAGCTGAATTGACTTCGGTGACAGCTCTGATATTTTCGGCAAGGAAATGGGTAACGGAAGATTCCCGAATGAGCATATGCATACCCTTTCTCATCTTTTCCACTACCTCTTCGTGATCATAGCTTTCATGGTCCAGTCTCACGCCTGCGCATAGGTACCCATTTAAGTCGTTTCCACGTGCCATCGGTGCGCATCCGAAAACAGGTAGACGGTTCTTGGATGCCTCCACAATAGCGCCTAACGCATTTTCATCCTCTTCCTGAACGGCTTCCCGGACAGTCTCCCAAACGCCGAAGCACTCCTGCCATCTCTGAACTTTTTGATGGATTTCCGTATTGAAATTGCAGGATATGGTAGAGGTAGGGAACGTATAAGGTGTCTTATAGGGAGCTCCCCAGAATACTTTTAGTGGGCTATTTTTCACTTCAGCAAAAACTTCTTGCAAACCTTCCAATCCGGATACGGAAATGTACTCATCCAATCCGGATACCATGCTCGTGGTCCCGCATGGGACGACCGCCTTTGCAAAACTTGTGATACTGAGCTTGCTGCACTCGCTGTGAATATGTCCATCAATTAAGCCTGGAACAAGATACTTTCCCGTTGCGTCAATGACTTCCGTTTGAGGGCCAATATAGGCTTTGATATCCCCTACTGCCACAATGGTATCTTGATAGATTGCCACATCTGCTGGATAGATTTCACTGGTCATCACATTCACAAGCAAACCATGTACAATTGCTTTATCGGCAGGCAGTAATCCTCTGCCTGCACGAATCAGTTCTTTTAGACTATCAATTTCCTTTTCCATCATTTCCAACTACCAATCACGTTATCAACTAAAAATTCTTGTGTGTTGATCTGCTCATCCTTCATGGTCTCACCTTTGGCAACCAATACGTTTCCTTGATTATCCTTCAATTCTCCAGCAAAGATCTTCACTTTTCCACTTGCAATATCAGCTTTCGCCTGCAGCACCTTAGCCTGTACATCTTTCGGAACAAGGGCATCGTTAAACGCTGAAATTTTGGCGCACTCTCCACCTTCATAGTAATACTTATCTGCGCTTGCAGTTCCATCAACGACAGAGGTAATAATATTTTTGAAAATTGGAGCAAAATTCCAAACATAAGAGAGCAGAACGGATTTAGGTGCCAACTGCTCCATGTCAACGTTATAACCAATGCAGAAAGCACCCTTGGCCTCACAGGTTTGCGGGATAGCAGGCGATGAAGCTTCCATACCCATATACTTAATCCCTTGGTTAATGAGGGTCTGAGCGCTTTGTGTCTCAATGTCCACATCATACCAACTATTTGCCCAAACAAGCTGAACTTTAGCATCCGGATTCGCATATTTTGCGCCGAGGGCAAATCCATTGATGGCAGCGCGCACAGAGGCTTCGGACATACTTGCGGCAAAGCCCAATGTGTCATTCTCTGACATCAAGGCACAGGTATACCCAGCTAAGAACATTCCTTCATAATTTCGAATTTGATACCCGATCAAATTGGGGACTTTATCTCCCTGCTGTGCAATGACAATATCTGGATTTTCGGCCGCCAAATCGGAAAGGAAGGTCGCATACCCTGCGCTCGCGCCAATAATTAAATTGACCCCTTTATCGGCTAATGCGTCATAGGCGTTTTTTACGGCTACCTGTTCCTCTGCGACGTTTTCTACTACAATTAAATTCTCTTTTGGAATACCCAGTTCGTTCATTGCAGCTAAAATACTTTCATGGGTTGCCTGACACCATCCACCGTCATTGACGACAAGGGAAGTAATTTCTCCAA
>JAQSXW010000029.1 GCA_029256465.1 Evtepia sp. | reverse complement strand
GGTGGAACTCCTGCGGGAATTGCGTCTACGTGGATCGAAAGTAGATGTTGTTGTCGTCACTGCAGCCCACGAAACCAATACACTCAATGAACTCCTAAAGATGGGGATCGTAGATTATCTGGTAAAACCCTTCTCAGCCCAAAGATTCCAGCAGGCGCTGGACGGATTCTGTCAGCAGCGCTCCACTTTGGAAGGGAAGGAGCATGTAAACCAGTCAGATATTGATAAACTTCTTTACGTGTCACCTGCAAAACAGTCAATCCCGAAAGGTTTGCAGGAAAAAACTTTGGAGAGAATTCGTGGGGAGATCAGCCAAAAAGAGGAGCAGACCTGCGATGCAATTGCTCTGAAAACTGGCTTATCCATCGTGACAGCAAGGCGCTATATGAATTTTATGCTGGAAAGCGGTGAAGCGAAGAGCCGGATCAAGTATGATACAGGTGGAAGACCTTGTGTAGTGTATTGGGGAATGAAACCAGTGAAAGGGTAAGCATTCGTAAGGCGGCAAAGAGGAAGGGCATCTGCCACTTCTCCTTGCCACCTTGCGAAGGGGTTCGGGAATCATTCGTCAAATAGGAGATCCGTCTCCTGTTTGACGAAATCCATATTCATCATGGTGAGACAGGGCACTGCTTTCCAGTATGGTCGATGACATAATCGCCTGGTAGAATCAATTCAGAGATGGGGACAATGCGATAGCCTTTCTGTAAAAGAGCTTCTATAATCGTGGGGAGAGCTTCTGGTGTGTGCAAAGCAGCATTATGAAATAGAACAATGGACCCAGGCTGTATTTTTTCCGTCACTCTTTTTGTGATTTCTGAAGCGGATAGGTCTTTCCAATCCAGACTATCACCATCCGCAATAGTGTCAAGCCGTTGGGGAAGAAGGTTATGTTATACGTTCCAAATGAGTTCTGCAGCATCTTCCTTTAAAAGAATGTGGCTTATAAATTTGCTGGCTACCAGTTTTTTGCCTTCAAAGTCGAGAGATGAAAAGTCAATGCTGTGAAGTGTGCGCTTTGGATTAGTAAACTCCTCTTCTTGCTTGGCAAGAAGAACTTCTCGATCGTGATCCAGACGCTTCAATTCACGATTGATATATTGCATGGAAAGGTCTGTGCTTTCAGCCAAAGCACCCATGAGACGGCCAATTTTTTCTTCCACTCTGCCAAGCGCACTGGTAAGTTCCTGTGCTATTTCCCGATTAAGTTCGCTCACAGGAGGACACTCTTCGATGAGATGAATGAGTTCTGATTCTACAATAGCTTCCAACTCCCGAATATCCAAAGAAATGGATGCATCGCATTGACCAAGGTTCGACCTTCCGCTGCAAATCAGATAATACTTGCACTTGTCTTTATTGACCTTAATGCTGTAGCCGCAGCAGCCACATTTGAGAAGTCCGGAAAGCCAGGTGTGTTTTCCTTTGCCTGCCTGTTTGAGTTGAGCATTTCGATCCAGCTTGTATTGGCAGGCAAGCCATAGGCAAGAGGGGATCATGCCGACATGATTGGCAAGGGAAATCTGTTGGTCATGTAAATCCGAATATTTTCCTTTCGAGCGATCACGTTTGCCGACGATCATTCCGGCATGGAGTCCATCAAAGTCTTTAAAAGAGTTACTAAACTGCAAACCTTTGCTTTTATAGTATAGGTAAACTTCTTCGTCAGCCATGGCATAGAGTGGACTGTGGAGAATTCTGGATAACGACACATTGTTCCACGTTTTACGGCGAGGGGCCCCAATAGAGTTTGCATTCAGGGAACGGGCCACACTGCCCAAAGATGATTCTTGCATGGCGTAGGATTCAAAAATATGTAATACAGTTTCCTGTTCCAACTCGTTCGGAACCAAGGTTGGAATGGGTTTTCCACTCGAATCAGGTTCTCGACCGATATGGAAACCGAAGGGGGCAGGGCCGCCGGGCCATGCCCCCATTTTTACACGCTGATGGTAATTGTCTCGAACCCGCTCGGCGGTGGTTTCTCGCTCTAGTTGAGCAAATACCATAATGATATTCAGCATGGCTCTGCCAATGGGGGTGGAGGTATCAAATGATTCGTTCACGGAGACAAATTCTACATCGTGAGCTTGGAGTAGTTCCCAAAGTTGGCCGAAATCGGCCGTACTGCGGGAGAAGCGATCCAGCTTGTACACGATGATTTTGCTGATGACACCCTGCTCAACATCTTGCATGAGCGCTTGGAACTCAGGACGACGGGTATTTTTGGCAGAAAAGCCTTTATCTTGGTAGAGTTTTACTTCGCAATCCGTTTGTTTTTTACAAAGATCAATTTGGCCTTCAATGGATAGACTGTCTTTCTTGTCAACAGATTGTCGGGCGTAAATGGCGACCAGGTTTACTCCCTCCTTTCCATATATTATTTTTTAATATCTCACGCCGATAGGAGTTGGCTTTGGAAACACAGTGCGGAGATTGCCTTGATTTGATTGTATTGCCAATACGCAAGCGCGATGGATTTTCTGAAGTGTTTCCATGCGAGAATCAGGAAAATTTTTTGGATGTGTATGTACGATAGTCATGGAAAACCTCCTTTTAATAGTATTGTTCCAAAATCATATATATTCGCGCTTTCAAAGATTAGCACTTGGTGGATCATCTTTCATATATGCGAAAAAATAAAGCTTGACAAGAAGGCTTGCGCACAGTAAAGTAGTCGTAAATTAAATATCCAATAAACCGTTGAAGCGGAGATAACGTTGATCATGTTCTTACAGAGAACCCGTGTTGCTGAGAGTCGGGTAGAAAACAAGTCATCAAATGGACCGCTGAGGGCACAGTCAAAGGCGAAAGCTGAGTATTCTGTGACGTGTGGGCATACGTCAGTTGCCGGGGATATGTTGGTATCCTGCTAAGTGCACGGATGAAAGATGCCGTGAATCAAGGTGGCACCGCGAGTTTTAAGCTCGTCCTTGACAGAAATGTCAGGGATGGGCTTTTTTGTTTGTCTCTGATCAAAATGGAATGAAAGGATGATCAGATTATGACAAGACCAACATGCAAAGAAGCCCATAGGCTCTCCCATACAAAAGCCTATGGGGTGATCCCCATTAGTTGTGAGATACCCGCTGGGAGCGTGACACCAATTGATGTACTACAAAAACTAAAACAGGTCAGCAGTCATTGCTATCTGCTGGAATCAGTGGAGAGGAACCAAACCTGCGGGCGCTATACCTTTCTCGGTTTTGACCCAAAGCTTGAAATCAGCTGTACGGATGGAAGGATCAGCATTAAGCCAGATCCACATAAGACTTCTCAAGCAAAAAGTCCAAGTGAAGTGATCCGAAAAGTTCTGATGGAAAACCGAAGCCCCTCGTTTGACTACCTCCCTTCTTTTACTGGTGGCTTAGTTGGATATTTTTCCTATGACTACATCAAGTATTCAGAACCGTCGCTCATTTTGGATGCAAAAAACGAAGAAGGTTTTAAAGATGTTGATTTGATGCTCTTTGACAAAGTGATTGCGTTTGATCACGTTCGGCAGACGATCGTTCTCATTGTGAATGTGCTGTGTGAAGAAATTGAGCAGGAATACAGCAGGGCGGAAAGTGAGCTTGAAAATCTAAAAGAGCTCAGCTTGGATGTTGTCCCGCAAATTCAAGTTTCAGGAAAGATGAAATCTCCCATGCAACCGCTATTTGACAAGAATCGTTATTGTGAGATGTTAGAAAAAGCAAAAGAGTACATTTACGACGGAGATATTTTTCAGGTTGTCCTTTCCAACAGACTTTCGGCGGAGTTCGAAGGAAGTCTATTAGATACCTATCGAGTCCTTAGAGCCACGAACCCATCTCCGTATATGTTTTATCTCTGTGGAGATGATTTGGAAGTTGCTGGCGCGTCTCCTGAAACACTGGTCAAATTAGAAAACGGAATTCTTCACACCTTTCCTTTGGCGGGTACTCGCCCTAGGGGAGACACAGGAATAGAGGACAAACGCTTAGAATCAGAACTGCTGTCAGATGAAAAAGAATGCGCGGAACATAATATGCTTGTCGATCTTGGGCGAAATGATCTCGGAAGAATCAGCAAATTTGGCACTGTGCAACTGGAAAAGTATATGGAAATTCAAAAGTTTTCGCATGTTATGCACATTGGTTCCAGCGTTTGTGGCAGGATACGCCCTGACTGTGATGCGCTCAGTGCAATTGAGGCAGTACTGCCTGCCGGAACGCTATCCGGGGCACCCAAAATACGTGCGTGTGAAATTATCAACGAGTTAGAAGGGGAGAAACGAGGGCTATACGGCGGAGCCATTGGTTATCTTGGCCTCACAGGGAACCTGGATGTTTGTATCGCAATTCGTATGGCCTATCAGAGAAACGGAACCGTTTTCGTTTGTTCCGGTGCAGGTATAGTGGCAGACAGTGTCCCAGAAAAGGAATATGAGGAGTGCCAAAGCAAAGCCAAAGCTGTCATTAACGCGCTTAAAAAGGCGCAGGAGGGGCTCATATGATTTTATTAATCGACAATTATGATAGCTTTTCCTACAACCTTTATCAGCTTGTCGGAACAGTTAATCCCGATATCAAGGTCATTCGAAATGACGAACTGACGATTTCTCAATTAGAAGAGCTAAAGCCGACACATATCCTACTATCCCCAGGCCCTGGATATCCGAAAAATGCGGGTGTTTGCATCGAAACAGTTGCAGCCCTTGGAAAAGAAATCCCGATGCTAGGGGTATGCTTGGGACACCAGGCCATTTGTGAGGCCTTTGGAGCAACCATTTCCCATGCAAAGAAGTTGATGCACGGAAAGCAGTCGCTTGTTACGTTAGATCAAAGCTGCCCGATTTTTAAAGGTTTGCCAAATCAGATTCCGGTGGCACGATACCATTCTCTTGCAGCCCAGAAGGAAACGATTCCCGAATACCTTTTGGTCACAGCTGAAGCAGAGAATCATGAAGTGATGGCTGTGACGCATCGTGAATATCCGATCTGGGGATTACAGTTTCATCCAGAGTCGATCCTGACTCCAAATGGAATGCAGATCATTCAAAACTTTTTAGACATGTGACAAGAATGGAGTGATCATTATGTTAATCACAGAAGCAACAGCTAAACTTATGGTTCATGAAAACTTGAACTATCAGCAGGCCATGAATGTTATGAATGAAATTATGAGTGGTGAGACCTCCTCAATCCAAACAGCTGCCTTTCTTGCAGCACTTTCTACTAAGGGAGAGACGATTGAAGAGATTACTGGCTGTGCTGCGGGAATGCGTGCAAAGGCTGCGACGATAGATCATCCTTTTAACCTTTTGGAAATTGTGGGAACAGGAGGGGATGGTGCAAATTCATTTAACATTTCCACCACATCTTCCATTGTCATAGCCTCAGCAGGGATTTGCGTTGCGAAACATGGGAATCGAGCAGCATCCTCGCAGAGTGGATCGGCAGACTGTCTGGAGGCGTTGGGAGTCAATATTCATCTTTCACCTAAAAGGTGTGTGGATTTATTATGTAAAATTGGAATTTGTTTTTTCTTTGCACAAGATTATCACAGCTCTATGAAATATGTAGCGCCTGTAAGGAAAGAAATGGGGACACGAACCATTTTCAACCTTTTAGGTCCCTTGACAAACCCGGCATCTCCAACGTATCAGATACTCGGCGTATATTCAGAATCGCTCGTTAAGCCCCTTGCTCAGGTTCTTGTCAATCTTGGGGTAAAACGGGGAATGGTTGTTTACGGGCAAGATCGCCTAGATGAGATTTCTACGTCCTCGCCAACAACAATCTGTGAGTTTAATGGAGCTGAGTTTCGAAACTATCAGATTTGTCCGGAAGACTTCGGGTTTCAAACGTGCTCAAAATCAGAACTTATTGGTGGAACTCCAGAGGAAAATGCACAGATTGCACTGGATATCTTAAATGGAAAATTGGGTGCCAAACGCCAGGCGATTCTATTAAACACAGGTGCGGGACTGTATATTGCAGGAAAAACGAAAACGTTACAAGATGGGGTCTTACTTGCAGAGAGGCTAATCGATACAGGGGCTGCAAAGAGTAAGCTGGATGAACTCATCAGTGAGTCAAATCGGTAAGGAGTTTCTATGATTTTAGATGAACTTGCGGCCTTTGCCGAGAAACGTGTTGAGCAGGCGAAGCGGAGAGTATCCTTGGAACAACTGCAGGAAGTTGCATTGAGTCTCCCCAAAGGAAGTTTCGGCTTTGAACAGGCACTCAGGACTCCCAAACTCTCTTTAATCTGTGAAATAAAAAAAGCCTCCCCATCAAAGGGGATGATTGCAGAATCATTTCCGCACTGTGAGATCGCAAAAGAATATGAGTTAGCTGGGGCTGATTGTGTCTCTTGTCTGACAGAGCCAAAATGGTTTCTGGGTTCGGATGAAATATTCTGCGAAGTCCGATCCGAACTCTCCCTTCCCATGCTCCGTAAGGACTTTACGGTCGATGCCTATCAGATTTATGAGGCAAAATGTATGGGAGCAGACGCTGTGCTTTTGATCTGCGCACTTCTGGATACGGCGACGATTGCACAGTACCTTGCAATCTGTGATGAGTTAGGCCTGGCCGCGCTAGTGGAGGCCCACAATGAGGCAGAAGTTCAGTCCGCTATCTCCGCTGGAGCAAGGCTGATTGGGGTCAACAATCGAAATCTGAAGGACTTTTCGGTTGATCTTTCTAACGCGATCAAGCTAAGAGAGATCATTCCGCCTTCCGCATTATTCATTGCAGAGTCCGGTGTACAGAGTCCAGATGACGTTGCAGTGCTTAGGTCCATTGGTGCAAACGCAGTTTTAATCGGTGAGGCACTGATGCGATCTGAGGATAAGCAAGCTTTCATTGCAAAGCTTCGGAGTGCCGCAAATGAGTACAACTAAGATAAAAATCTGCGGATTGTTTCAGCTATGTGATGCGGAATTTGTAAACAAAGCAAACCCAGATTACGTAGGATTTGTGTTTTGTGAAAAAAGCTCTAGATATGTTACAGAAGAAAAGGCACAGGTTTTAAGAAATGCGATAAACCCTGCCATCGAAACGGTTGGTGTATTTGTGGATGCCCCTATGAGTCAGATTGAGAAAGTCTATCGTAGCGACATCGTCAGAATCATTCAGCTTCACGGGAGTGAGGACAATGCTTTTATTCATGAGCTAAGAGGACGGCTACCAGAGGCTGTTATCTGGAAAGCATTCAAGGTTTGCTCAAAGTTTGATTTAGATGAAGCAGAAAAGAGCGCCGCAGACATGGTGCTACTGGACAATGGTTACGGAACTGGAGCCGTATTTGACTGGTCTCTTATAGAAAGTTTTCCACGAGACTTTATTCTGGCAGGTGGCCTTACATCTGAGAACATCCCTTTGGCCATTGCAAAATTTCATCCTTGCGGGGTGGACCTAAGTTCCAGTGTAGAAACCGAAGGCGTTAAGGATAAGGAAAAGATTTTTGCGGTGGTGTCCGTGGCAAAAAGGAGCTGATTATTATGGTATTTATTTTGAAGCCAGGCGTTGATGAAAAAGCGAAAAAGGCATTTTTGAATTTTTTTGAACAACAAGGGTTTTCAACGATCCTCAGTGAAGGAACGGAGCATACCGCTGTCTGCCTAATCGGGAATACGGCTGCGTTAGATATGGAACATATCGTTGCAACCACGGATATTGTCGCATACGGCAAACGAGTGACTGAGCAATATAAGGCGGTAAACAGGAGTATTCATCCCGAGGATACGATTATTAAGGTTGGGGATGCCGTTTTTGGCCCAGAGGCATTTACGGTGATCTCGGGGCCATGTTCAGTAGAAAGTGAAGAACAGATCATAAAAGTGGCAAAAGCCGTTCAAAAAAGCGGTGCCAAACTCCTCAGAGGTGGTGCATTTAAGCCACGCACTTCTCCGTACGCCTATCAGGGATTAAAAGAGGATGGTTTGCGTTTCTTATTATTGGCAAAAAAAGAAACTGGGCTTCCAGTAGTGAGTGAAATCATGAACCAGACACAAATTCCGTTATTCGAAGATGTGGATATCATTCAGATCGGAGCTCGTAATATGCAGAATTTTGATCTTTTAAAAGAGGTAGGTATGCTGAAAAAACCAATCCTGCTCAAAAGAGGACT
>JAQSXW010000028.1 GCA_029256465.1 Evtepia sp. | reverse complement strand
AGACCACCGTATATTTCGCTACCTGCATATACAAATCCGCGCCCTTTACAGAGCGCGACTATTTTTTCCATTGTTTTTTCCTGGTTCACCATCATAAAAACTCATTCCTCCGTCTAAAGTCATCCTGTATTTTACGTTGATACTCATTATATACGGAATTGAATTCCTGTCAATGCGAACCGGGGGCTTTTTCTCCCTTTTTGTTCAAAAATCGACCGAAACACCTTAAGATAGAAACATTTCCACATCTTCCACAGATAAATCCACATGGAGCGCCAAACTAATACCCAATCCAAGCACTTTTGACATGGTTTGCCCAAAGCTATCCACATCTCTGGGGGTCACAAACATCCCCGATCCCATGTTCAGAATCGATTCAGGATCTAGTCCCTTTTGTCCTGTTTTTTCCAGCAAGTCAAGACAAAGTGTGGCAGCATCCACCACGGTGGGCACTCCGATGGCAATGACAGGAATCCCCATGCTATCCTTGGTCAGCGCCATTCTGTGGTTACCCACTCCCGAACCGGGAACAATTCCGGTATCTGTAATCTGAATGGTATGAAACAGCCGCCCAGTGGAGCGAGAGGCCAGCGCATCCACTGCAATGATGCAAGCCGGCTTAACCGCATTTACCACCGCGCGGATCAGTTCTCCACTCTCCACGCCAGTATCCCCCATCACCCCCGTTGCTATGGCTGACACAGGGCGGAACGATCCGAAATGCTCCGGCACGGTCTCGATGAGATGCCGGGTGACTAGTACAGACTCCAAAGTCTTTGGCCCGATCACATCGGGCGTGATATCACGATTTCCCAAACCAGCCACGAGCACCGGCCCCTGTTTGGGAATGCTTAAGAGCTTACCCAATTGTTCCGCAACCAGCTCTGCAGCCTGCACATAGTCCGACCTTCCCCGGTTGCACAGTTCTTCCATCTCTAAGGTCACATAGTTACCCTTTGGTTTTCCCAAGGCTTTTTCCCCTTCGGCATCCAAAATTTCAACATGGGTAATACTGCAATTGCCCACTTGTTCCTCTCGTGCAAGGACACCATGAAGCTTCGTTGTCTCCTGGGCAGACTCTTCCCATAACTCTTTTGCCTCCAAAGCCAGATCGGTACGGCGACTTGCCATGCAAGATCTCTCCTTTTTCTACTACATATAGTAGTTCATTTTTTCTTTCCCCCTATTTTTTACCTTTGCTACTTTTTTATTCGGAAAGCAGGATTTTCAGAAAAAAATAGTTGCTTTTTCATTGGTTTCATGTTACAATCTAGTCCTGCGCAGATGCTTACTATAAAATTTTCACCAATCGGAGGAGGTGTTTGGTTTGCCGAATATTAAATCTGCCAAAAAACGTGTCCTTGTCACTCAGGCCAAGGCAATGAAAAACAAAGCCGCTCGTTCCGCCTTGAAGACTCAGCTCAAGAAGTTTGAGGCCGCGGTCATCGAAGGCAACCGCAGCGAGGCCGATAAGGAATATAAAGTAACAGTCAAGGCTGTTGACCAGGCTTCCGCCCGCGGTTTGATTCACAAGAACAACGCGGCGCATAAGAAAAGCAGCATGACCTTAAAGCTTAACAAAATCGCACAGTAATATCGAAAGCCGTCTGCTTGGCAGACGGCTTTTTGCCTTTTTTTCAGAAAATCCTCCCTCTTTTGACATTGTCTCTTCCTTCCATCCTAACGAAAGCATTGCTTTTCACAAGTATTGTTAAGAAAGGACTCACACTTTGGAATTTCAAGAACTTTCTTGGCGCGCACGCGGCAGGCTTTGGCTCCGCCTTCTCATCCGTGTCGCCCTTGCCGTCACCTTTCTTCTTCTATTTTTTAATATCGGCATTCCAGTTCTCTCCTTTTGTATGCCGTTCGTGTTGGGCTGGATCTTTGCTTGGCTAATGGAACCGTTGGTTCGCTTTCTCATTAAAAAGACCATCTTATCGCGTAAAGCAGTTTCCATCCTGCTAATCCTTGTGATTTGTGGTATTTTAGGTGGTGCAATTGGCTGGTTCATCTACAAAATTTTTGTAGAAGTTTCCGCCCTTTCTAATAACTGGAATGTCATTTGGAACGAAATCAGCACCGCTTTTATCCAGCTATACGACTTGTCTAGCAAATTCATTGCCTACCTGCCTCCCCAAATGCAGAATGTGGCCCAAACCCTGATCAATCAGCTGATGGATTGGGTCAAAGACTTGGGAACGGCTTCCCTCATTCCTAAAACCACGTCCTTTGCCATAAAAATCCCATCGATTGCCCTTTCTCTGGTCTTCTTTCTCATGAGCCTTTATTTCATGATGGCGGATTACCCCCGAATCGGCGCCGTGGTTACAGACTGGATGCCCGTCAATTTGAAAGCGTTTCTGCGCTTTTTGGCAAAAACATTTCAAGCTGCATTTAGCGGTTATATTCGTGCAGAGCTTCTTTTGTCCATTGTCGTATTTTTCATTTTGGTCGCAGGCTTCTCTCTTATGCGCCTGCCTTATGCACTACTACTGGCCTTTGTTCTCGCCGTCCTGGACTTTATCCCCATCATCGGTGCCGGTACCGTAATGCTTCCTTGGGCAGTCGTATGTATGATTCTTGGCGACTGGAAAACGGCTGTCTCATTTCTGTTTATTTGGGGCATAATTGCGATATTCCGGCGTATAGCAGAGCCTCGCTTTCTGGGTAGTCAGACAGGCCTGCATCCTGTCCTCTCTCTTTTGAGTATCTACGTTGGCATGAAAGCCTTTGGTGTTTTGGGAATGATATTGGCACCCACGCTTCTTTTAGTCGCCATCAGCGTTTGTGCCTGCGGTGTATTTGACGCATTTGTTGATGATGTCTCGGTAGCCTTTCAGGATATCAGAGTCTTCTTGCAACATAAGCGAAAAAACAAAGACAGCACCTAACTTCAACTTTTTCTTACTTTGCTACAAGCTTTTGTTTAAAAACTTTTCGAGTTTATTTCATAATTTTTTCACAAATATTCTTTATGCTTAAGCCATACACTGAATTGATCGATTGCAAAGGAGGATGTATCCATGGACTACCAGGATCCTTTCCGCGGGAGTTCGAATCCATTTTTTCATCAGAAGGAAAGCCCCCCATCAGAGGAGGAACCGTCTAATAAGCCGAAAAGGAAGCAACCCTTTTCTCTGAAACTCATTGCCCTTTGTCTTGTCTGTGCTTTAATCGGCGGCCTTGGGGGTAGCATTGGGCTTTCTTTGATCAGTGGAGGCTCTTCTTCCACCAACATCATTTCTGGGAACCGTACCCCTGTGGAGTTGGGAACGACCTCTTCCGATACCAGAAAGCAGATGACGGTCCCTGAAGTCTATGCCAACAACGTACATTCCTGTGTGGGCATTACAGTGGATATTGTCTCCACCAACCTTTTCGGACAGACGGTGAAAGGTGCAGCAGCAGGTTCTGGCTTCGTTGTCACGGAAGACGGATATATCATCACCAACTATCATGTCATTCAAAGTGCCAATACGATTACGGTCAGCTTTGTCGACGGTAAATCCTATCCTGCCACCTTGGTGGGCGGGGATGCAGACAATGACATCGCAGTGATCAAAATAGACGCAAAGGGATTAACTCCAGTGATCCTGGGTGATTCCAAAAATATGTACGTGGGTGAATCTGTCGTGACAATTGGAAACCCCTTGGGCGAACTCACCTTCTCCTTGTCTGACGGCGTGGTCTCTGCTTTGGATCGTTCGATTACAATGTCCGATGGCAAAAAAATGTCCATGCTACAAACAAACTGTACCATCAATTCCGGTAACTCCGGTGGTCCCTTGTTTAACCTTTACGGTGAAGTGATTGGCATTGTGAGTGCCAAATATTCCTCCCCTAGCGACCCGTTTTCTAACACTGCCACGGTGGAGGGTTTGGGCTTTGCCATTCCGATGAACAATATCAAAGATATGATCACAGATCTCATCAAAAATGGTTATGTCACAGGCAAACCTTATCTAGGGATCTCGGTTCAGACAGTAGACTCCTCCGTCGTTCAGCAATATGGTATCCCCGCAGGGGCTCAGGTGGTATACGCTCCACCAACTCTTTGCGCTGCCAAGGCTGGTATTCAGGAGGGTGACATCATTACTGCAGTGGGTGATGTGGCTGTCACCTCCAATGGTGATCTTGTGAATGCAAAAAATGCCTACAAAGCTGGAGACGTAGTGAATTTCACCTTATTCCGCAATGGGGAAAAAAAGGTGATTCCCGTCAAACTGGATGAACAGAATCGCCAAAATACAGAGACGTTGGAAAGCTACGTAAAGAAACACCAAGAGGAAGATGCCAAAGCGCAACCACAGCAAAACCAGCAGCAAAACCAGGAGCAAAACAGTAACAACGGTAATATTTACTGGCCGTTCTCTTAAGCTTTCATAATAATAAAAAACCCGCTGCCAAAAAACGCAGCGGGTTTTTTTTATTCACTTCCGCCTTCTCTTGGTTTCTTGCTTGGTTGAGAAGGTTTCCTTCGCCAGTAGGGACGGTGCGCTTTTTTTCCACCATCTGCTTCTTTCGGTGAGATGGGTTTTTCCCTAGGCAGTGCTTTCTCTATGGCAGGTTGCGATGTCACCTTCGTGTGCCGCCGTGCCTGCTGCTTGCCCCCATGTTCTGTGTGTGTACTCACAGGCGGCTCCGTCTCGTTTTTTACATTCGGCAAGGGATTGATCGCTGCCTTTTGCTCTTTTTCCGGCTTTCGATCTCTCCGAGCACCCTGATGATGGTAGGAGTTTTTTCTGTCAGGACCTTTTCCTGTTTGCCTTTTTTCTTCCTTCTTTATCTGCCCCGCTTTTCCGCTCTGCTCCC
This sequence comes from Evtepia sp., assembly GCA_029256465.1. GTDB lineage: Bacteria > Bacillota > Clostridia > Oscillospirales > Oscillospiraceae > Evtepia. The sequence continues at coordinate 3,410 of JAQSXW010000028.1, read as the reverse complement.
CCCTCGACATCTCCAGTGTAGGATCTAGCGATAGGTTGCGACGGGCAGAGAAAGCAAGCGCGCTATCCGACCTGTTTGTCTCTTCCACAACTTCCTTCTGCACCTGGCGCAGCTTTTCCAGTTCTTCAGGTGATGGAGCGTGATAGTCCTCAGGCCTCTTTCCTTTACCAGCACGAATCATGCGAATTTCGCTGTTATGAAATGTTTTGAGTGTGTCTGGAGCGTTGTCCAGGCGAACCCGAACCTTTTCCCTTAGGGTGTTTACACTGATAATATCGCCCACACCGTCTGGTGTTTCCACAAAGGAATCCGCCTTAGGACTTGTCTTCAGCAGATCCTCATATGCATCTTGCTCGTACTTTAGGCAACACATCAGCCGTCCACAGGTACCTGAAATCTTTGTGGGATTGAGGGACAGGCTCTGGGTCTTTGCCATTTTAATCGACACTGGTTGGAACTCTCTTAGGAATGAGGCACAACAGAACGGTCTCCCACAAATTCCTAGGCCGCCGAGCATTTTTGCTTCGTCTCGAACACCGATCTGCCGCAGTTCAATCCGGTTATGGAAAATAGAGGCAAGATCCTTGACCAAACCTCGGAAATCCACACGTCCCTCGGAAGTAAAGAAAAAGAGAATCTTATTCCCTTCAAAACTAAACTCCACATCCACGAGCTTCATATCCAGTTCATGCTCCTGAATCTTTTTCTGGCAAATGGAGAATGCGTCTGCTTCCTTAGATCTATTTTTTCGAACGATCTCATAGTCTTCTGTCGTTGCAAGCCGGAGAATAGGACGTAGCGGTGCCACCAGTTTCTCATCGGGAACCTCGCTATTGCCACGAACACACTCCCCGAACTCAATTCCCCAAGAGGTTTCCAAAATCACCCCCATACCAGGTTCTACTGTGATCCCTTGGGGGTCAAAATAATATTGCTTGCCTTCGCGTTTGAAGCGAATGCCAATAATTTCTGCCATATATGCTCCGTCACCAGAAACACCAAGGTATTCCGATGCCCGCCATTTTCGGAGGACGGGAAACCGTATTTTAAACACCTGCTCACACAGGAGTCTCAATCATCTCATTTTTCTGTCAAAGCTGCCATAAGCCAGCCAGCGATATGTCCAACCCCAACCGTATATTCACAGGACGCACGTACCTCCCGCAGCGCATCCAGTCTTGGCAAAAGCCTTTCTGGATTCTCAGTCAAATGGGAGATGAGTTCTTCTATAGTTTGATCCAGCAGTAGAACTAACTCCTCCCGTTTCTTCTTTTCGAGTCCCACGCAGAATGTAATCAGAGTCTCTTGGTTTCCCTGGCAGATCAGATTCGAAAATTCTTGCGCCTCATGATCATTTTGGCATTCTGTCTGGTATGTTTCCCCACGTATTGTTTCACAACGGGATCGAAGAGTCGGCAAAAGCTGCTCGGGATTTGGAAGCAAAAAGAAAAAGGCGGCATAGTCCGGTCCTTCCTCCAAAAGCTTTAACAGTGCATTCTGTCCGCTTTGATTCAAAGTCTGGGAGTTTTCCACCACATAAATCTTTCGTTCCGCTTCATTGGGGCGAACATAGGCATCTGCGCGTAGTGCACGCACCTGATCCACCTTTAAACTTACGCCATCTTCACCTATCACAATGACATCTGGGTGAATCCCCATCTTCACCTTTCGACAGTGGAGGCACTCACCGCAGGGAGGCTGGGCGCCTTCACAGACGTATGCACTGGCCAAATAGTCTGCCATCTCCCGTCGGTTTTCCCCAGTCAGAAGCAATGCGTGTGGCAGTTGCCGCCGCAACAAGCGGTTTTTCCAATGTTCACTTAGATTCAAAACGCCTGTTTGCCCCCTTTTGTACACAATCTGCCGTATTTTGTGGATAAGTTATTTGTAGAACGCCCGCTTTAACGCAGCGTAGGTCAGTTCGTATGCCTGACGGCCACACTCGGCATCCGGCGTACCCAGTTCGAAGCAGTGGTAAGCGCCAGGGAACACATGTCCTTCCACTGGAATGCCGGCCTGCATCAGCCTAGTCCAGAATTCAATATTTTCGTCACGAACAGGATCCAGTTCACCAACATAGGAAAACACAGGAGGAAGATGATTTAAATTTTCACAAAGTGTAGGTGAATCGTAGTAATCTACCGCCTTATCCTCTCCTAAGTAAAGATCCCAAGAGGTTTTATTATTCTCAAAACACCAAACTTTATAGGAAGTAATTTCGCGACTCGACGGCGTTCTGAGTCTCCAATCCATTTCTCCGTAGAGAGGAAGCTGCAGGAGGGGCTTAGGACCTTTCCGATCTCGAGTCATCATAGATAGTGCTGCCACGATGGTTCCACCTGCGGATAGGCCGGCTAGTGCCAATCGGCTACTATCCACACCAATCTGGACTCCTTGTTCCGCCATCCAACAAAGGGCAGCATAGCCGTCCTCCACAGGAGCCGGTGCTTTCGCACTTGGCGCCAAACGGTATTCTACAGAGACAACAACGCAGCCTACGTTTTTTACATATCGCTGACAAAGCGCCTCCTGACGATAAACACTGCCAAAAAGAAACCCTCCGCCATGGAAAAACAAAAGGCCGGGACAAAGCCCCGTTCTTCCTACCGGCTCATAGACTCTGACCTTCAACTCTGGAGCATCTGTGGGCCCTGGAATGATCTTCTCATAAGTAACAACGTCCGGATCTTTCCGTAAGCCCTCTTGCTCCATGGCATTCATTTTTGCCACGAAATCGTCCAACTGATCAAAATCAAAGCCATTCGACGCATCATACCAAGCCAGAAGTTCTGGATGAATGCGTCCTCTTAGGTTATCCTCTTCCATATCGTGTTCCTCCTAAACCACGTTCCTGTCTCCCGCCGATACTGCTACATGAAAAGGCGGCGGGAAAAGGCACCTCCCGCCGCGCAAAACACATCGCTTCTGTTGCATAAATGTTCGCCGGAGGCGAAACAGCTGATTCAATTTTAAAGCATCGACTGTTTATTCTAGTAAGAATGTTTTCCCTTGGTATAGGCGACCACTGTACGGCGGTTTGGTTCTGTTCCCGTCGAATAGGTTACCACATCTGGGTACTCCTGGAGAGCCTCGTGAATCACATGGCGTTCGTAGGCGTTCATCGGTTCTAAAGTAATATTGCGGCGGTATTTTACTACCTTACCCGCTACCTTTTGAGCCAAATGTTGTAGGGCCTCCTCCCGCTTGGAACGGTAATTCTCCACGTCAATGTGAATCCGAACTCTTCTAGCACGGCCTCGGTTGATGGAATAGTTGGTAAGCTGTTGAATAGAATCCAGCGTTTCACCGCGATGTCCAATCAGTGCACCTAATTTTTCCCCTTCCAAGGTCACCTGATAACCGCCTTCGTCTCGAGGAGAAATATGAGGCTCAGCCTTGACCTCCATGTG
>JAQSXW010000027.1 GCA_029256465.1 Evtepia sp. | reverse complement strand
TTTTTGGTTATCTCCAACTGAAACATAGGCAAGGATGTTGCCAAGATCGCCAAATTCTATTTGAATATCGTATTCATCACGCAATAAATCATAGACCTCAATTCCGGCAAGGCCGAGATCAAACGTATTGACGGAAAGCTTTGTCGCATCAAAGTCAAAGATACTATCTTTGTTAATGAGTTCGTTCCCGTATGCATAATAGTTGCCAATGAGGTTGATTTCTTCTCTGGCGTATTGTGTGAGCTCCGATACCTTTTTAAAGATTTCTTTGCCATGAAGGGCAAGATTTCTTCTCGAGATATCGAGGCTAGAAAGCAGCAGGTAAGACCCACTTGTTGTCTGCGTTAAATTGATAACTTGGCGTACATAGTTTGCATTGACAGTTGGACCGCAGAGTAAAAATGAACTTTGCGTTAAAGATCCGCCTGATTTATGCATACTGACAGAGGCCATGTCGGCTCCTGCCGCCATGGCGGAAACCGGCATATGTTCTCCAAAATAAAAATGGGTTCCGTGTGCCTCGTCAACCAAAACCAACATATGATGTTCATGGGCAAGTTTTGTGATTTCCGTGAGATTAGAGCAAATACCATAATAGGTGGGATTGTTGATAAAGATTGCTTTTGCATCCTTGTTTTGCTGAATGGCTTCTTTCACATCAGAAAGGCGCATGCCCAGCGAGATGCCAAGCCTGTCATCAGTCTGAGGGTTAATATACACTGGAATTGCCCCGCAAAGAATCAGGGCATTGATGACGCTTCGGTGGACATTGCGCGGGAGAATGATTTTGTCGTCTTTTTTGAGGGAAGAAAGAAGCATTGCCTGTACAGAAGAAGTGGTTCCACCCACCATAAAAAAGGCATGCGCAGCGGCAAAAGCCCCTGCAGCAAGCTCCTCTGCTTCTTTGATAATTCCGGTTGGATGGCATAAGTTGTCCAGAGGTTTCATGGAATTCACATCAACCGTCAGGCACTTTTCACCCAAAAAGTCTGTGAGTTCCCGGTTTCCCTTGCCACGCTTGTGGCCTGGAACATCAAAAGGAACGATGCGCATTGTTTTGAACTCATTAAGAGCTTCGAAAATCGGTGCTTGGGTTTGATGATACAATGCAAAACCTCCTTTCAATACACATTCATGCCACTGAAAATTTCAATCATTTCTCGTCGCAAATTATCCGTAATGCTGAGTCTTGCCCGTGGGGCCAGTTCATAAACATCTGCATTGAAAAGATAGTTTTGCAGGTCAACCTCTTTGATGAGCATTTTCGTGTGGAAAATATTAGTCTGATACATATTGACATCAATCGCATCGTATTTTTCTAAGGTTTTTGGGTCAATGTAGTCCTGAATAGAGGTGATTCTATGATCCATAAATAATTTTTTCCCGTTTAAATCCCGCGTGAAACCTCTTACTCTATAATCTAAGGTGATAATATCGGAATCAAAGCTGCCCAGCAAAAAGTCAAGTGTGGAAAGAGGCGTAATTTCCCCGCAGGTTGCAACATCAATGTCAACTCGGAAGGTAGCAATGGATGTTTCAGGATGATACTCTGGATAGGTATGAACCGTAACATGGCTTTTATCCAGATGTGCAACCACAGTTTCACCACTTCGATTCGAAACCATGCTTTCCTCGGCGATCAAAAAGGTGACGCTTGCCCCCTGTGGCTCATAATCTTGCTTAGAAACATTTAGCACAGTGGCACCGATCATTTCAGTCAACTTATAAAGAATGTTTGTCAAACGGTCAGAATTGTACTGCTCATCGATATACGCAATATAATCCTTCTGTTCCCGTTCGGTTTTCGCATAGCAGACATCATAAATATTAAAACTGAGTGATTTTGTCAGATTGTTAAAGCCATAGAGTTGCATTTTATGTTCCATAAAAACCCTCCTAAAAAGCAAAAAGATACATTGCGGCATACCACAATGCATCTGATTCAGTCAATTTTAGGTGTATAATTAATTGCAGAATAAGAGACCTGCTTTTATTATCACTGTATTTCAGAGTCTATATAGCAAGAACTACTTTTACTACTCTTATTGACCGTTTCACAAGCTGTGCATCTGGTACACATTTCGGTTATGAAGTAACCAACTCATAAAAGTTGCGCTTTTAACGCAATCAATAATATGGCTTTCACCACGTTCGGCAGTTGACCCGGCTGTCCGTATGGCCTCGGCTCTTCCGAGAAAGAGCGGTCAAGTAGTCCTTGTTTATCGACAAGATACTATTTGTATTATAGTAAATGAAATACGTCTTGTCAATATGTTTGCGGAATGGACTATGAAATTTAAAGGTTGGTAAAATACGGTAGTGGAACAGAAGAAAAATTATTTTGCGCTTGACAAAGCTGCAATTGGTGATATAATCGTAAAAAATTCAAAAACCGTTGAAGAAGAGTAGTAGTTGGAGTGCTGCGTTTTCAGAGAGCCGCAGGTGGTGGGATTGCGGTAGCAAGGTTCCAAGCGAATGGACTTCTGAGGGTAGCCGAAAGCCGAATGGTGAGTAGTAGCTAACGGGAATCACGCCCGTTATCCCGTGGATCGTATTGTTATGTACGAGTAGAGTGGGTGCAGTTTGCATCAATTTGGGTGGTACCACAGGAGTTTGTCTTGTCCCATGTGTTAAAGCATGGAGCAAGGCTTTTTTATTTTCCCTTAACAAAAAACAAAAAAGGAGTTTTTATTATGAAAAAATTATCAGCACTATTACTCGCTGCCATGATGATACTGGCTTTGGCAGCTTGTGGAAGCGGCAAACCAGCAGAGGGTGGCAGTGAGTCAAAGGAGACATACAAGATTGCCATTGTCAAGCAGATGGATCATGCTTCATTGGACGAGATCAGCAATGCCATTGCAGCAGAACTGGATGCCATTGCAGCTGAGAAAAAAATTACGATTAGCTATCGTATCTTCAGCGGGCAGGGTGATACGACTACGCTCAATCAGATCGGAAGCCAAGTGGTTGCCGACGGTTATGATGCCATTATCCCGGTTGCAACCACAGCAGCCCAGTGCATGGTGACCGCTGCAGAAGGGAGCAAAATCCCTGTAATCTATGCTGCCGTCAGCGATCCGAAGACGGCGGGGTTGACCGGCTTGAACAATGTTACCGGTGTCAGTGATGCGTTGGATACAAAATTCATTCTCGATATGATGTTGGCACAGAATCCAAATGTGAAAACAGTCGGCTTGCTCTATAGTATGTCTGAGGCGAATAGCCAAACGTCTATTGCACAGGCAAAAAAATATCTGGATGAAAAAGGGATTTCCTATGTTGAGAAAACCGGAAGTAACAATGATGAAATCATGAGTGCAGCGGTCAGTATTGCAAGCCAGGTAGACGCTGTTTTTACACCAACCGATAACGTGGTGATGGGGGCCGAACTGACCATTTCTGAACTGTTTAATAAGGCAAAGGTTCCCCATTACGCCGGTGCGGATTCCTTTGTGAGAAATGGAGCTTTTGCCACCTGTGGTGTGAATTACACCGATCTTGGCAAGAAAACAGCCGACATGGCTTTTAATGTGTTGGATACAGGTGAGGTTCCCGAATACTACACCATGGAAGGCGGCATTATCACGGTCAATACAGAAACTGCCGCAGCCCTAGGAGTCGATTATTCCATGTTTGGCGATATGGGGACTTTGAAGGAAGTCGTTACCACAAAGCAATAAATCATAAAGCAAGCAATGCTTGATTCGTCATTCAGGTAAGCCAAGGAGACAATTCCTTGGCTTGCCAACCTCGGAAGGAGTTAGATCCGTGCTAAATCTCAGTATTATACAAAGTGCGTTGGAATTGGGAGCGATCTATTCTTTGGTGGCGTTGGCCTTATTTGTCAGTTTCAGTACGTTAAATATTGCCGACCTTACCACCGATGGATCCTTTACCTTGGGCTGTGCGGTTTCCGCAAGCTTCTGTATTGCAGGGCATCCAATTCTGGCGTTGCCAGCAGCCTTGTTGGCAGGTGCTGCTGCAGGTTTTGTCACTGCCTTTCTTCAGACTAAGTTGGGTGTTCCATCGATTGTGGCAGGCATCGTCACAAACACAGGACTATATACGATCAATTTAGCCGTGATGGGTTTCTCTGCAAACCTTAACCTCTTTCGGGCAGAACGAATTTTTTTTTATGTACAAAATGTGCTGGCTGGAACGCCGCTAGAAGGCTGGGACAAATTAGTTACGACGGTTCTGATTGCACTCATTGTCTGTGGACTACTGATCCTGTTTTTTGCAACCCGACTGGGGCTTTCTGTTCGTGCTACCGGAGACAATCCTGATATGGTAAGCGCTTCGTCCATTAATCCGGCCTTTACGATAGCCGTGGGCCTCTGCATTGCGAATGCTATGACCGCGCTTTCAGGTGCGGTTCTGGTGCAATACCAAAAATCCGCTGATATCAATTTGGGTACCGGTATGGTCACCATTGCACTAGCTAGCTTGATCATTGGAGAAACCTTGTTCGGGAAAGGCGGTATGCTTCGCTGTGTAGCTGCGGTTTTTTTCGGCAGCGTGATTTACCGTTTTATCATGGCGGTAGCACTGCAGGCCAATATTAATGCAGCAGCATTGAAACTCATTTCCGCCGTCATTGTTGGATTTGCGATTGCCATGCCGGCAATGAAGGAGTATACACTGCTCCAGCGTCAAAAAGCTGCTTACCGAAGAAAAAAGAAGGGAGCGGCAATGTATGCTAAAGATTGAGTCTATCACGAAAGTTTTTAATCGTGGGACAGTCAACGAAAAAATAGCACTAGACCACGTCTCCCTTAGCTTGGAAGTTGGAGACTTTGCCACAATTGTTGGTTCAAACGGCGCTGGAAAATCAACTCTCTTCAATGCCATTGCTGGTAGCTTTTATATCGACGACGGAAGTATTGAGCTAGACGGTGAGGACATTACCTTCCTGCCAGACTATCGGCGCAGCAGAGTGATCGGGAGGTTGTTTCAAGACCCGCTTCGGGGAACTGCCCCTCGCATGTCCATTGAAGAAAACTTGGCTCTTGCCGCCCTGTGTGCAAATCAGAAAAAAGGTTGGGGGCTTAGTCGAGTCACGAAGAAGGACAAGGCGTTTCTTCGCGACTATCTGTCGGTTCTTGGGATGGGACTGGAAGACCGGATGAAGCAACCAGTGGGGCTTTTGTCCGGTGGACAGCGTCAAGCGTTAACCTTGCTGATGGCCACGATTATTACGCCCAAACTGCTGCTTCTGGATGAACATACGGCAGCATTGGATCCAGCCACGGCAGAAACTGTGCTTAAGCTAACAAGACAAATCGTGGCGGAACGAAAGATTACCTGCATGATGGTTACCCATAACATGAAAAATGCACTGGACTTAGGCAATCGCACCCTGATGATGGACGCCGGAACCATTGTTTTGGACATTGCAGGTAATGAGCGGGAAGGGCTTACCGTGAACGATCTGTTGGAAAAATTCCGAGTTGGAGCAGGGAAAGAACTGGACGATGACCGTGTTCGTCTTTCCGAAATGGAATAATGATTATAAAAGAACCCCTGAAATCACCTCAACCGATTTCAGGGGTTCTTTTGTCGTGAGAATTAGTCGATCGGACGGGTAGCATTAGCCAGCCAAGTGGCTTCTTCCGCAGTGAGATGAGGGGACAAAGTGGAAAAGACCATTTTATGGTAGGTGTTTAGGAGCTCTATTTCCTGCCGATTCATTTGGGAACTATCTACAGCATCTAGGTCAAAGGGAACCAAGGTTAGATGCTCAAACCCAAGAAACTTCCCATATTGTGTTTCTCCACGAGGCACACACAAGAGGAGATTCTCCAAACGAATGCCATATTGTCCTTCTAAATAAAGTCCAGGTTCGTCCGAGGTGATCATGCCTGCTTCTAGGACGGCGGTTTCGGCTGTATTGCGCCAGCGAAAGTGATTGGGGCCTTCATGAACGTTTAGTAGATATCCAACGCCATGACCGGTTCCATGGTTGTAATCCAATTTCATTGACCAGAGAGGGGATCGGGCAAGGTAGTCTAAGTTCACACCAGTACAGCCATGTAGGAATTGAGCATCAGCAAGATTCAGATTTCCGCGAAGGACAGCAGTATAATGCATCCGCTGCTCCTTTGACAAAGGCCCTAGTGCAAAGGTGCGGGTACAGTCGGTCGTGCCTTCCAAATAGTGTCCCCCGGTGTCCACAAGGACAAAGCCTTCCGCTTGAAGGGGAAGGCTTGTTTCGGCTGTGGCAGAGTAGTGTACAATGGCACCATGGGGGCCAAAAGCTACAATCGGAGCAAAGCTTGGGCTGAGATAGTGCTTCTGTTCTCTGCGGAATTCTTCCAGCCGCTCGGCGGCACTTTGTTCGCTGATGGGAAATCTCCCTACCGTTTTTTTGAGCCAGTACATGAATTTGGTGAGAGCGATGCCATCCTTTAAGTGAGCTGCTTTCATGTTCTGCACTTCCACAGAATTTTTGACGGCTTTGAAGGATTGTATGGGAGAAACACGGTCAATGATCCTCGCATCGGGTGGTAGGCAGTCTAGAAGGAAAAAGTTTGCGTTTCGCCCATCAATGAGCACCTTGCTTCCAGAGGAAATGGATTTGGCATAGATATAAAACTCATCATATGGCCGAAGAGTTACACCAGCATCTGCGAGTGCTTTTTGGATAGCAAGGGAGAACACGTTCTGATTGGCGAAAAGGATCGCTTGCGTATCAGATAAGGCCAAATAGGACAGGACAACTGGAGTACAGGCAATATCGCTACCCCGCAGATTCAGAAGCCAGCCGATATCTTCCAAAGAAGTGAGGAGAAAATTGTCTGCGCCATACTTCTTCATTGCATCCCTTACTCTAGCAAGTTTCTGCTCTCTAGTTTCACCGGCATAGTTTGTTTCCAGCAACCAGGCGGGCTGTGCTGAGAGTGGGGGACGAGTATTCCAGATTGCAGCGACCAAGTCCAAGTCAGTTTTTATTGTGATGCCTGCAGCAGAAAGCTTCTTATTCAGTTTCTTTCCTGTTTTGATACTGACGCAGCGACCATCAAACGCCAAGCATTGATTGGCGCTTAAACGTTCCGATAGCACTGCTTCAAGAGAGGGTACACCGGGATTGCCCTGACGCATGAGTGTGATACCACTGCCCTGTAGCTCTCGTTCGGCTTGTAGGAAATATCGTCCGTCGGTCCAAAGACCTGCCCAATCCTCAAATACGAGAAGGGTTCCGGCAGAACCGGTAAAGCCTGAGATGTATTCTCGGCAGGCAAAGTAGGCCCCAGTATATTCACTACCGTGAAAGTCAGTGGAAGTGATGAGAAAAGCGTGGACCTGATGGAATTTCATCTCTTTTCGGAGTGCTTGTAAGTGTGTTGACATATCTGCATCATCCTCCAATCTTTTGTGAAGAAAATGAGCTTAGGAAAGATAACCCAAATAACGGGTTAAGAAAATCCAAAACGTTAAGGTAAAGGCGGACAGCATGGTGGTGAGCACAATGACGCTGACAGAGAGGCTGCCTTCATGTCCCAAGTTGCGGGCCATGATATAGCAGGTGGGAGTAGAAGTACTGCCGAGCATCACAATTAAAGCGACTAGTTTGGACTGGGTGAATCCAAAATAAATGGCGAGAGGTAGGAAAAGAGCGGGGAGAATCATAAGCTTGATGGAGGCTGCCACAGAGGAGAGTCGCAGCTGCTTTACTGCCTTATTTCCTTGAAAACTGGCGCCAATCGATAACAGAGCCAAGGGGGTTGCCAGAGAGGACAGGCTAGATAATGTTTGGTTCAGAATTGGGGGGAATGCACTGATCCTCCCAAAAGAGACAAACAGTCCCAGTGCAATGCCGAGAATGATCGGATTGGTTGCGACGTTAATAAGAGCGGATCGAAGTCTAAGTTTCATCGATCCATCTTTGGCAAAAGGGCCTTCCATCGATAAGACCAGAACAGCATAGAGATTAAATAAGGGAACACTACCTAAAATCATGAGTGGTGCCATGCCAGTTGTTCCGTAGATTCCCTTGATGATGGCGCAGCCTAGAATTGCAGCACTGGAACGATAGGATACTTGAACGAATTCACCCACTAACGTCTTGTCACGAATCAAAAGTTTCGCACCAAACCAGATTGAAAAGAAACTAAAAGTAGTGGTAGCTGCACAGAAGAAAAGATAAAAAGTATCAAAGTTTGCATGGATATTGCTAGTTGAGATATCGCAGAACAGCATGACAGGTAGGGCTACATGGAAGACCAGTTTGTCACTTGTTTGACAGAAGCCTTCATTCAATAGACCAATTCTTCGAAAGAGCCAACCAATGACAATGAGCAGAAATATAGGGACGGTGGCATGGAGACTAAAGATTAGGCTATCCATGGGGAAATCAGGCCTTCCTTCTATGATAATGAATCTCTTGAATTAGAACTATATCATACTTTAAAAGAGATAGAAAGGAGAAATCCTCTGAGAAGAAAAATGAGGAATGTTGACAAAATGTAGAAATGGAAAAAAGGATGCAACCATATGCATAGGAGCGTTTCGGTG
>JAQSXW010000026.1 GCA_029256465.1 Evtepia sp. | reverse complement strand
GGATATGTCAGCACATGAACTGTACGGGGAGCGGCCTATTCAGAAGCCACTCTGCATTTCCGGTACGGTTCGAAATTCTGCTGGAGTTCTCATCCTGGAAGGCGAGATAACTGCGGAGTTGGAGTTGGTTTGTGATCGATGCATGAAGCACTTTCGCAAAGAGAAAAGGGTTCCCCTACATTTCCTGCTGGCACAGGAGCTTGCTGGTGAAGAAGAGGATGAAATTATCCTCTTGGACGGGGAAGAACTTGACATAGGGGATCTGGCTTTTACTACTTTTATCCTTGACATGGATACGAAGAACTTATGCTCAGAAGACTGCAAGGGACTATGTCCTGGTTGTGGTGCCAATTTGAACGAAGAAGCCTGCAGGTGCAAACCTGAGGTGGATCCAAGATGGGCCACGCTTTCGCAGTTGCTTGATAAAACTGAGTAGCTAACCACGTGCCCGACCGGGCATCACCAAGGAGGTGTCTGAACATGGCGGTTCCTAAGAGTAAGGTCTCCAAGGCGAGACGGGACAAGCGGCGCAGCTCCCACTGGAAGCTGGAAACTCCCGCTGTTACCACCTGCCCCAAATGCGGCGCGTATCGTCTGCCCCATCGGATGTGCAAGGCTTGCATGACCTATGATGGCAAGGTATTCGGCGAGACTCAGGAGCAGTAAAACGGGAAAAAGAGGAGAGGGGGAATTTTGCCCCCTCTTTCTTTTTTCGAAAAAATGGACCAAGTACAGCGAAGGAGGTGCGCCGAATGCCTATGAGCCAGATTAAAGCGGTAGAGCCAGGCAGCCCTGCCAGCCAAGCCGGTGTTTTAGCTGGAGAGACACTGCTACAGGTGGGGAAGAATACAATTCTGGATGTATTAGATTATAAATATTTCACCTATGATCCTGAGCTAACTTTGCAGCTTCAGAACGCGGAAGGAAAAAAGCGAACGGTGACCCTCACCAAGGAGCCTGGGGAAGATTTGGGCTTGGTATTTGACACCTATCTCATGGATCGGGCCAGACCGTGTGCAAACAAGTGTGTTTTTTGCTTTGTAGATCAACTTCCGAAGGATCTGCGTGAATCCTTGTATTTTAAGGATGATGATGCAAGACTTTCCTTTCTAATGGGCAACTATATTACCATGACGAATCTTAGCAAACGAGAAATACAGCGAATCATCGATCTGCACATTTCTCCGATCAATATATCAGTGCATGCTACGGAACCAGAACTGCGCACAATGCTTCTGGGAAGTCGACGCGGAGCGGAAGGCTTCGAAATCATACGCCGATTTGCAGAAGCGAAGATTATTATGAATTGTCAAATTGTTGCTTGCCCTGGGCTCAATGACGGGCCGGCCCTTCAAAGGAGTATGGAAGACCTTGCAGGATTGTATCCAGAAGTGAACAGTGTTTCCATTGTGCCCGTTGGACTGACGAAGTGGAGGGAGGGGCTATACCCCTTACGCCCTTATAGCAAAGAAGAAGCGGTTACACTGATTGGGCAGGTGGAAGCGTTTGGTGCGGTTTGTAAAAAAGACTACGGTTCTACACTCTTTTGGTGCTCAGATGAATTTTATCTGAAAGCAGAGATAATGCTTCCTGAGGATGAGTACTATGAGGACTATGCTCAACTAGAAAATGGGGTTGGAATGCTGAGGCTTTTGGAGGTGGAATTTCGTGGGGCATCCATTGGAATTGAAGAGGTTCCGGAGGTAATGCCCTTTGCTATTGCAACTGGTGTGGCTGCTGCTCCTTTTCTGCGTGAAATGATTGACAGGGCAGCAGTAAAGTGCCATACTAAATTGAATTATACAATATACCCAATACGGAATCTATTCTTTGGAGAAACGATTGATGTTGCGGGTTTAATTACTGGAGGGGACCTAATAAGCCAACTGAAAGGTAAAGCGTTAGGAAACCGTTTGCTTATCGCAAAAAATATGCTCCGGTATGGAGAAACGGTGTTTTTAGATGATGTAACGATAGCACAGGTCGAGCGGGAGCTTGGCGTGCCAATCGTTGCGGTTGGGCAAGATGGATTTGAATTATATGAAGCGGTGTTTGGCGTCGTCTGACGCTAGCAAACCCAGAGAAAAGGAGGCAGTACTGTGGCTAAACCTCTTGTAGCAATTGTGGGAAGGCCCAATGTGGGCAAGTCCATGTTGTTTAATCGATTAGTAGGTCAGAGACTCTCTATTGTAGAAGATACACCGGGTGTAACCCGTGACCGTTTATATGCGGAATGTGAATGGGGAGGAAGAACCTTTGACCTCGTGGATACCGGTGGGATTGAGCCGGACAGCGACAATGAAATTCTTCATTTTATGCGCCGTCAGGCAGAGATCGCCATTGAAAATGCAACTGTGATCGTCTTTGTCTGTGATGTGAAAACGGGAATGACAGCATCGGATCAGGAAGTTAGTAACATGCTGTTGCGTTCTCGGAAGCCTGTCATCTTGGCTGTAAACAAAGTGGATCAGTCGGGTAGAGAGAATCCTGATATCTATGAATTCTATAATTTAGGATTGGGCGACCCCATTGGAGTGTCTGCGGTACACGGACATGGAACCGGTGATTTGTTGGATGCCTGTTTGAGCTATTTCCCGCAGGAAGAGGAAACAGAAGAAGAGGACGACGTTGTTAAGGTAGCTGTGATTGGGAAACCAAATGTTGGGAAATCCTCTCTGGTGAACCGGATTTTAGGGGAGGAACGAGTGATTGTCAGCAACGTAGCTGGTACTACCCGTGATGCAGTTGATAGTTACTTTGAGAATGAAAAAGGAAAGTTTCTGTTTATTGATACGGCAGGGATGCGGCGAAAGTCCAAGGTGGAGGAGAGAATTGAAAAATTCTCTGTTCTGAGGGCAACGATGGCGATTGAGCGCTCTGATGTTTGCCTCATAATGATTGATGCAACAGAAGGTGTGACGGAGCAAGATACGAAAGTGGCAGGCATGGCGCATGAAGCAGGCAAGGCCTGTATCATAGTCGTGAACAAATGGGATCTTGTAGAGAAAGATGACAAGACCATGGATCATATGCGGGAAGAGGTACGAAGGGACTTGGCCTATATGACCTATGCACCGATTGTTTTCATCTCGGCGCTGACAGGACAACGGGTTACGAGAATGTTTGAACTGATCCAGTATGTATGGGAGCAGGCTTCCCTGCGGATTACAACCGGGATGCTGAACAGTCTTCTGGCCGACGCCACAGCACGAGTACAACCTCCGTCTGACAAAGGACGCCGTTTGAAGGTTTACTATATGACGCAAACGGGGATTCGTCCACCGCATTTCGTATGCTTTTGTAATGATGCAAAACTATTTCATTTTTCCTATCAGAGATATTTGGAGAATCAGATTCGAAACACCTTTGGGTTGGAAGGTACGCCCATTCGGATGACCATCCGACAAAAAGGTGATAAGGAGGGCTGAGTGATGGCACAAGGAATCATGGTTATCTTTGCGAGCCTACCTATAATTCCGGTTTTCTTACTGTTAATTGTGGTGGCAGCTCAGGCATACTTTTTAGGCTGCTTTAATGGAGCGGTTGTGGTTTCTAAATACATTTTACAGGATGATGTACGGGATCACGGTAGCGGAAATGCTGGGCTCACAAATTTTTACCGTACATTTGGCGGAAAGCTGACTCTGGTTGTCATTGCCGCCGATGTCATCAAGATGCTGATTGCAGTGTTTTTGGGGAATGTGCTTTTTTCTGTTGTCTTGCCAGAAGTTCCTGTGTTTGTGCGATATTGGTCCGGATTGTTCTGTGCCTTGGGGCATATGTTCCCGGTTATGTTTCAGTTTCGGGGCGGAAAAGGAATCTTATCAGGTGGAGCGTTGGTGCTCATGCTGGATTGGCGAATTGCACTAGCGACTTGGTCTATTTTTATTCTAATTGTAGCTCTGACCAGATTGGTTTCATTGGCATCTTGCTGTACCAGTGTAATATTACCCATTACCAGTGCTCTGGTCTACCGCTCCCCATCTGTTTTTCTAGTAGCCCTTATGATCTGCGCTTTGATTCTGTGGCAGCATAGAGGAAATATCTTGCGCCTTTTGCATGGGAAGGAAACGAAGTTTTACTTTAAAAAGAAGCAGGTGAAGTCGTGAAGGTTACAGTGCTGGGAAGTGGAGGCTGGGGCACGGCTTTGGCCATTCTGCTCTTAGAAAACGGAAACCAAGTTACGCTCTGGTCTCATACGGAAGGGGAGGCAACACTTCTGAGAACGACGAGGGGAAACCCGCTTCTGCCGGAAGTTGTGCTACCAGAACAGTTGGAATTAACTAATGACATCTCTTGTGTACGTGATTGTGATGTGGTGGTGGTTGCGACGCCTTCTTTTGCAGTGCGGGAAACAGCGCGAAAGATGAAAGGTTTTTTGAGTTCTAAAACCATTTTGGTTTCCGTTGCAAAAGGGATTGAAAAGGAAACGTCACTCCGTTTATCCCAAGTGATTCGGGAAGAAACCAAAGATGCTTGGCCTGTGGCAGTATTGACAGGGCCGACCCATGCTGAGGAGGTTTCAAGGCATGTACCAACCGGTTGTGTTTCTGCCTGCGAAGATAGAATTATTGCGGAACGAGTTCAGGATTTGTTTCTGAGTGAACGGTTCCGGGTCTATAGTTCTCCTGATGTTGTTGGGGTGGAACTGGGGGCGGCATTAAAAAATGTGATGGCATTGTGTGCTGGCTTTTGTACTGGTATGGGATTTGGAGATAATACGAAAGCGCTTCTTATGACCCGTGGCCTCACCGAAATTGCACGGTTAGGCGTGGCTTTGGGGGGGAAACGGGAGACCTTTGCAGGTCTAGCCGGAATGGGAGATTTGATTGTCACTTGCACCTCCTTGAATTCTCGCAATAATCGGGCGGGTATTCTGATGGGAAAAGGGATGCCAGTTCATAAGGCCATTTTGGAGATCGGTGCTGTGGTGGAAGGTTACTTTGCAGTAGATTCTACTCGGATCTTAGCGCAAAAGGTGGGAGTAGAGATGCCAATCACGGAAGCTGCTTACCGAGTATTGTATGAAGATGCTGATATGTGTGCGGTTACACAAGAACTGATGAAGCGAAAAAAGGGTCATGAGATGGAAGAAAGTTGGATTTAAAAAAGAAGGCAGTACTGCATATGCGGTACTGCCTTTTACATCGCAATAAAGAAGAAACCGATGTAACTTCCGTTACACCGGTTTTTGAGAACTTTTGTTAAACAGCGCGGGTTACTTTGCCCGAACGGAGGCAACGGGTGCACACATAAACGTGCTTTGGTGTGCCGTTAACAATCGCCTTGACCCTCTTTACATTGGGCTTCCAGGGACGATTGGAGCGGCGGTGAGAATGGGAAACCCGGATGCCAAATACAACGCCCTTATCGCAAAAATCACATTTAGCCATTCGCTTGAACCTCCTCGCTGGCAAATTTCACACCTTAATAAAGGTGATGGATGATCAAAAAAGCATCGAAAATTATAATACCAGAACAAGTGAAAAATTGCAAGTATTATTTGAAAAAAGTAAGAAGAAAAGAAAAATCTACCTTATACATATTTTTTGATGTTATATTGCGTGCTGAGAAAAGCCCAGTTTTGAGCAAAAGGACGCATGACATGCCAATATCCTGGACCAAGAAGATTAACCTCATCTAACAACTTGTATTTTGCTTGAATACTACGCACATCCTCAAACCAGACCACGTGTTCAGAACCATTTTCAAAATAATGAAAAAATGGAGCTTGTGAGCTCTCACTGTATTGAATCTCACTTCCATGAGATGCAGCAATTTGAACAGCATCCTGATTTCCGATGCTCATGGCTTTTGAAACTTTAGGCACAAAAGGGAGACGCCAATCGTAGCCGTAGTTTGGAATTCCCATTAATATTTTTTCTGGTGGAATTTCCGTAATCGCATACGTGAGCACTTTACGAACCTGTTCTATTGGGGCAACAGCCATAGGTGGACCGTATGTATCAGGACACCCAAGTTATCGGTCATGAGCAATTGTTTGTAATTTGGGGAAAAGGTATAGCTTCATATCACTTTTTGCCCACCGACCGCCAATACTCTTATAGTAGATAACCTTATCCAGTACCTCTTTTAATAAGCTGTTTTTTGCGGCAGGGGAGGTTAAGCTGTCATATGCGTCAAGGACTTTTTCAACATTGGGGGTGAGGGTTTCCTGGTTCTCTTGGGCAATACGTTCATTGCTGATACGCATTTCTGTTTTGCAAATCGCATTGCTGATCTCGGAAGATCTAACAGCCAAATCCCTGGATCGTACCCTAAATAATTCTTTATCATATATGCCCTGTTCTAATAGATCATAGAGGGTGTTTTGCTGCGCTTTAATGGTAGCCAACTCATTGGAAAGACGGGAAAGCTCCTTTTCGTGTACAACTAGGTTGGTCTGCTCAGGTGTTGTAAACGATGCAGAATCAGTACTATAGTTTTCGAGCCAAGTGTGCAGAGCCTCCATTAATCCCGCTTCTATCTTTTGCAGTGGAGCTCCAACCGAGGGACATTTCGCTGAGGGACATTTGATCAGGAGCCACTCTCTGCTACCTTTCCGCTGGGGTAAGCCTACCAGTGAGTGTCCGCATACAGAGCAGTAGAGTAGTCCAGCCAAAGGGTTGGATAGTTTCGTGTGAGCTGGAACCGGTGTATGTGACCTGGACTTTCGCAAATCGCAGGATTCTTTCCAAATCTCTCGAGAGATAATAGGTTCATGTAACCCATCAAGTAGTCTGGCATCCTTTTTTAGGGGACGTGTTTCAATTACGATGCCATCATGCATTCGCTTTTCTATGGGACGGGAACCCCAGCGGATATACCCTGCATACGTTGGGTTAGACAGCATTCCTTTGACCGCTGAGGATGACCAGCGTTTTCCACTGGGAGATGCAACCTTGCGCTCATTTAATAAGTTTGCAATGGTATAAGCTCCGTATTTTCGACGAGTGCCATCCTCTTGCATCTCCCCAATCGTATAAAGATCAAAGATTAGGCGAACAATCTCCGCTCTTTCTGGAACGATTTGAAGGGTCCAACCTTTTTGCTTTGGAATTTTGACACGCTCATATCCAAATGGGGCAGTTCCTGCAATGTACTTGCCTTCATTTAGAGAAGCAAGACGACCACGTTGTTGGCGGCGGTTAATTGACTTATACTCCCGGCGTGACATAAACAGTCCAAACTCGAAGTATTCTTCATCGGACTCATTGGTAGGATCATAGATTCTTTCTGGTGTAATGATTTTAGTGCCAGAATACTGAAAGGTCTCTGCCACAATACCCTGATCGCGGGTGTTGCCACGAGCTAAACGGGGAACCTCCATGACAAGTACCCCAGTATAGATACCTGTCTCGACTGCAGCGAGTAGCTTCTGCATCTCGGGCCGTTCTGCAATGGTATCACCACTGACAACTTCCTCATAGATATGAGCAATACCATAACTATTGCTTTTAGCAATGCTAAGGAGGGTATCACGGTGGCGTTGTAGCGTATCAGTAATGCCCGTTTCGTTTTCGGTATCGCGATCCTTTCGGGATTTTCTCAAGTATATAAGGTACTGGTCACTTGGGGGTAGGTTTTCACTTTGAGCCATAAAATGATCCCTCTTCATAAAATGCCCCCTGACAATGGGCCAGAGGGCATTGATTCGATGTGGAACATTATTGGTATTTGCTGATTCTTATGAAGCTAGATTTACAATTGTTCTTCCTACTAATTTCCCTTTTAAAATCAATTGGATTTTTGATTCCAATTCATGCAACGTAACTTCCTCAACATTGGAATCTAAACGATCAATCTTCCATTCATTGGAAAGGAGATTCCATAACTTGATTCTTAAATCCATATCACATTCAACAGAGTCAATTCCAATTAAGGAGATGCCTCTGAGTATAAATGGATACACCGTAGTTAAAAGCTTTGCAGAAGCAACATTGCCGCATGTCGTCACACTTCCGCCGTATTTTGTGGATTTAAGCGCAGTTGCTAAAATGTTTCCACCTACGGTATCAATGACTCCAGCCCATTTTTCTTTTAACATGATCTTCCCAGACTGATCATCAAGTGCTTCTCTTGGAATAATGTCTTTTGCACCAATTTCAAGCAATAGATCATTTGCATCGCTTTTACCTGTCGAGGCAATGACATGGTATCCAAGCTTATGCAAAATGCTCACGGCAAGACTGCCAACGCCACCAGTTGCACCAGTAACTAATATTTCACCATCAGATGGCCTTATGCCGGAAGCAATTAACTTATATACAGATAAAGCGGCGGTAAAACCTGCGGTCCCATAAATCATACTCTCTCTCAGCGAAAGATTTTCAGGTAGCTTCACGACCCAATTAGCAGGGACCTTGATATATTGACCGTAGCCACCTGGTGTGTTCATACCTAAATCATAACCAGTTACCAGAACTGAATCACCAACTTTAAAATGATCGTTGGTGCTTTCAGCAACAATTCCGGCAGCATCAATTCCTGGTGTATGAGGGTACTTTCTTGTTACGCCTTTATTTCCGGTTGCTGAAAGAGCATCTTTATAATTGATGGAAGAATACTTCACATTAATTAATACTTCTCCCTGAGGAAGACTGGAAATTTCTTTCTCTACAATTTCTATGGTATAGGTATTGTTTTCATGCTCGCTTACAACCATGGATTTGAATTTTTTCATTCCGAATAATCTCCTTCATGCCCAATAAGGGTGTGTGTTTTTCATATTTGGCGCAGATCTTTTTAAGGTAAGTTTATCACATCAACATTGATATTA
>JAQSXW010000025.1 GCA_029256465.1 Evtepia sp. | reverse complement strand
GACAGTTTGATCAAATTGGCATTCTGTCCCTCTTCCGCATGATTGTGTTTGACGGGACGTTTTACCACCTGTGGTACTTTCCTGCATTAATCATCGGCAGTTTGCTGCTCTACTTGCTAAGCCGCAAAGTATCGTTTGCGTGGGTACTGGCAATCGCCCTGGTTCTCTATGTGATTGGCCTATTGGGCGACAGTTACTTCGGGGTTACCAAAAATATCCCTGTCATTTCTTCGCTCTATGACACGGGATTCCATTTGTATTCCTATACCCGAAACGGGCTTTTCTACACGCCAGTTTTTCTGGCCCTCGGCGCATGGTTTGGTCACTCCCCCAAACTTTGCAAAAAGAATGCAGCAATCGTCTGTTTTTCCGCTTGCATGATTTTAATGGCCACGGAGGGACTCACGTTACATCATTTTGGCCTTCAACGTCACGACAGTATGTATCTTGCACTGCTACCATGTATGTTCTTCCTATTTCAGCTACTTCTTTCGTGGAATGTTGCCTCTGCCCACGGGCTGCGGGCGGTTTCGATCTGGATCTATCTGATTCATCCATTTATGATTGTCGCGGTGCGTGGGGTGGCAAAACTGTTCGAGCTTTCGAATCTTCTGGTTGAAAACAGCTTGCTCCAGTATCTTTCGGTATGTGCCCTATCCGTTCTCTTTGCCATATTGGTGGCGAAACTGCCACCATACCACAAGAGAAAAGTGAGCTTCCGATCTGGCCGTGCGTGGATTGAGCTTGATCGAAACGCCCTTCGTCACAATGTCGAGATGCTTCGCTCCCTACTGCCCGATGGCTGTAAACTGATGCCAGCGGTCAAAGCCAATGCCTACGGTCACGGAGCGGTTCTGATCTCCAAGGAACTGAACACGATGGGCATCAAGGCCTTTTGCGTGGCCTCCTTATTGGAGGGGATCGAGCTTCGACGGAACGGGATTCAGGGAGAAATCCTCGTCCTAGGATACACAAGCCCTGAGTTTTTCTCTTCCCTATGCCGCTATCGTCTGACACAGACCGTGATCGGCTCTTCCTATGCACAAGTCCTGAATCAGTACGGCAAAACAATCAAGGTGCAGATTGCGATTGATACTGGAATGCACCGTTTGGGTGTCCGCTGTGAAAGAGTCGACGAGATTGCGCAGATTTTCCAATACAAGAATCTGAAAATTGAAGGCATTTTTACTCATCTGTGTGCCGACGAGACGAAAGCCCCAGAGGATCAAGCGTTTACAATGGCACAAGGACACTCCTTTTTTGATGTCGTTGCGCAGCTAAATGAGCGGGGCTACCGCTTCCTCAAACTGCACTTGCAGGCAAGCTATGGACTGCTCAATTACCCGGAACTGGGTGGTGATTATGCCCGGGTCGGAATTGCACTCTACGGTTTACTCAGTACCTGTACGGATACGGAGAAAAGCCCCATTTCCTTAAAACCTGTGCTCTCTGTCAAGGCGAGAGTGGCCTGCGTGAAGGACCTCTACGAAGGCGAGACCGCTGGATATGGCCTTTCGTATGTGGCAAATCAGGATACCAAAATTGCCGTGATCGCCATTGGCTATGCCGATGGCATCCCTCGCTCCTTATCTTGCGGTGTCGGAGCGGTTCTCATAAACGGATATGAGGCTCCGATTATCGGGCGCATTTGCATGGATCAAACACTCGTTGATATTTCCGGAATCCCTGATGTTCAGGCTGGTGACATTGCCGTGCTGATTGGTCGAGATGGAAATAAGGAGATCACTGCCTGTGATCTTGCAAAGCAGGCCGGAACAATCTCCAATGAAATATTGAGCCGTTTGGGTGAGCGCTTAGAACGGCAACTGGTTTAGTAAAAAAACAAAGCACACGAAAAATATTCGTGTGCTTTGTTTCGTGACTAAATCCGATGCTAGCATAGTTTTATGAAAATCCAAAGTATCTCATGATTCCAGTAAAAATACCTTGTGCAAATTGATACTGATTATCACGCAATTTGATAGAATCATCTGGATTGGTCAGATATGCCATTTCCACCAAGATTGCTGGCATTTTTGTTTTTCTTAATACATACAAAGAGGGTCTTACCCGTACCCCATTATTTCTAGTCCCTACCGTTTCCACAATTCCATCCATCACTTGCTCTGCAAGCCAGTTTGACTGCGTATAGCGCTTGTAGATATAAACTTCTGTCCCGTTAATTGCCGGATTGGTATTCGCATTTCCGTGAATGCTAATAAAATAGTTTGCTGGCCATTGATTGGCCATTTGTACACGCTCGATCAGGCTTGTTGAGTTATTCGTTCCAAGGACGGTAGTCGGCGTTGGTCTTGATAACCGTGCTTCAAATCGGGGATCATTATTTAACATTTCGGCAAGATAAACACCGACCTGATATGTGATATCTTCTTCAAAAAGGCCAAACGCATTGGCTCCCGTATTGTGATATCCAGTTGGGTTATGCCCTTGATCAATAAAAATTTTGATAGCCATGATAACACATCCTAGTTTGTGATATCTTATTATATTAAGATGTTGTTATCTTGGTTCTCCTTATTCCATGGAAATTAGAAATCCTCTTCACTTTTTTATCTGCTGATACAACTTATCTTTGTAATAGCCATCGGATAAGTAAAGAGCAGCCACTGGATTATGCGCCAGCACCCGATCCTTCACAGCAAACACGGTGACGGGTGCTTCTGAATACTTCATAAATAGAGAATCATGTCCCACACATAATCCAAACAAAATATTGAGTTCTGTCTGCGCTTCCTTTAAAAAAGTCGCCTGTTCGATCGGATTGCACATGGGCTCAAAGGTACCGGGTCTTACCTTTCCGGACTCCTCAATTCCGATGGTTTCTTTTGGGATGCTTCCGCACTTGCAGATAATCGAATTCACTTCAAATCCGTTGTTCATCAGAATTTTACATAAAACATTCGCCTCTTTGCTCAGTCCCAAGCAAAATGCCAAGCCTAATTTTTGAAAACCGCACTTCTGTGCAAAATCCATGATTTCTTCTAATCTTGTTTTTTTACAGTATCCCTCTGCTTCCGTGAGTGCAGAAAAATAAGCGAGTTTCCGATTCTCATCCTCAAAATATTGTTCTGTGATACCTTCTTGACCAGGCTTGCGGCAGGGGCAATTTTGCGGTGCCTCATCAAGGTCTCCACTTCTACAGGAATGATTTTTACATAGAGCACAGGTGTACAATGTCATTTCTCCTTCCTTTTGAGATCATAAATAAAGGAGCCTAATAAAGAGGAGACGATTACTCCTCCGCTTCCAACTGCTCATCAAACCACTTTTCAAATTCGTCAAGCACGATCTCTAAGATTTCCTCATCTTCAATGTTGAGTAACTCAATCTCGTTTTCCTGATGTTCTATAAACTCGTAGAAGTAAACGTCTTCACTTTCCTCCCCCGCAGGAGTCAGTGCTAGGTATTCTTTCCCCTCATAGCCAATGGTAACAAGCGGCTGAAGCTGGAGCACCGAATCGTCTTCCATCGTGAGAGTCATGAGATTATCATGTTCTGGCTCTTTATGCATAGCTGTCATACTTATTTTGTGAGGAATGGGCTTCTTCTGTAAGAATGCATCCCGTTCCTCACTTCCCTCCGTTCTATATGATCGTTTTCTCGATTGAATCATTGCTAAGATCTTATGATTCTTTGCTCACTTTGTCAATGAAAAACTACTCCTGATCTTTAACCTGCAACCACATCCCGGTTTTTCATCCACAGTACAGCAACTGCAACGCAGAGCGCTAGGTAAAAAAGACAACAGAGGGCAAACTGAAAAACCCCGCACTGCATAGGTCCCCCCGGATGGTTGGCCCGCATGCCCAGACACAAAAGGGAATACGGAAACCAGACGCCGTATCCTTTTGCAACCGCCGCCAGTCCTGCAATCCCGCCAATCAGCGCAATTCCAACCGGTACCGCAAAGCTGCGGATGATGAGGGAAATACAAAGCTGGAGCGCACAGACGACAATCCCGCCGATGGCACCAAAGAAAAGCCAATCTAAAAGCTCAGGCGGAATTGGAGATGAAAGCCCGCAAAGCTTTCCGGAGAGCACAAAGAGGAGTCCGGTCCAAACCTGTGTCAGAAGCACCATGAGGGAAGCCATCACGAGTTTTGCAAAATAGAGATAAGATACTGGGATTGGCACTGTCCTGACCGCATTCCAGTTATGATTGAGATGCTCCAGTCGATACAGATAAGAGCAATAAACGCCAATAATGGCAGGAAGGAAGAAATAACAGGTGAAGAGGGTATGCTGCGTCCAGAGACTATACCACTCTTCTTCCAAAATGCCAATGTTTTGCAAATAATTGAAGGTTCCCATCACGGCTGGCAGAATAGGAAGAATGAAAAAGGCAAGCCAGACTGGACTGCTTTTAAGCTTCATACGTTCCGCTCGAATAGTTCGAAGAAACATTCCTTACATCTCCTTTCGAATAAACAGGGTGCGCCCAATGAGATAAATGATCCCAAATAGGACGATTAGGGTTAGAAAGCCAATCCAGTCAGCGGGAAGATAATAAAACTCCGTGATGCGCGTGGTCGTATCCCAGTTCATCCGGACAAACATGAGCACACCATAATATCCCCAGAGGATAAACCGCTCCAGGTGCTCTGGAAAGAACATGATAAAAAGTCCGGCAAAGCTTCCTAGTATGCCCACGGCAAGCGGAATCATTTGATTTTGAATCAGAAGGGAAAGAGCTTGCTGCAGCAAAAAAATAGTTAAGCTTACGCTCGTAGTAAAGAGTAAATAGTACCCTAGCTTCAAAGCGGGAGGCGCTCCCTCAAATCCAGCTGCACACCCAACTGCGATCATAGCGATGACCTGCAACAAAACTGTGGAAGATAGATAGAAAGCGCCGCATAAAAACTTCGCATCAAAGAGCTGACCTGTGGGCATCACCGTACTGAGAAGCTTCAGCGTATTCCCCTTATGCTCAATGTCGCCCAGGCGCGATGCCACGACTGCTGCTATCACTGGCATCATGATGGAATTGAGTAGCGGGAATTGGTAGAAAAAAAACATCCAACCTTGGGTACGCTCATGTGCATCCATCCTTCCAATTCCCCAAAAGGACCACAGGAGTTGAACGACAAGGAGTAAGGAAACAATAACCCAGACTTTTCTTCGTCTTGTTTTTTGAAATTCCATGGCAAGTGCCTTCCTCATAAGCTCACCGCCGTTCCAGTCAGCTTGAGGAAAATATCCTCCAGGCTCTTATGCCGTTCTTCAATGCGCACAACGCCAATCCTTTGCTCCATGAGCCTCGAAACCTGGGAAACAAGTTCATCATCGGAGAGCTTTGGCAGCAACAGGTACCTTTCCTGAATACGACAGGATACTCCTTGTGCCCCTAAGATGGAAAGCGCTGCTTCGTTATCCATCGTGCGAAGCGCAATGCTTTGCTCGCTTTTTTTGTAGAGCTTCGAAAGAGTATCCTGGAACAGAAGCTCGCCACGGCTTATGATTCCAACATAGGTAGCAATTTGGTCAATTTCGCCGAGCAGGTGACTGGAGACCATTACGGTCATTCCATACCGCCCTGGCAGAGAGCAAATGAGTTCCCGCATCTCTTGGATGCCAGCCGGATCAAGTCCGTTGGTTGGCTCATCAAGGATCAATAGCTTCGGATTCCCCAGTAGCGCACAGGCAAGTCCCAAACGCTGCTTCATGCCCATGGAATACTGCCCTACCCTTTTGTCTTTTTGCTTTTCTAGGCGAACAATCTCCAGCACTCTGGTGACATCTTTCTCTTCTACGCCTTTGAGGGTGCTGATGATTTTCAAATTCTCCATACCAGTTAGATGCCCGTAATAGCTGGGGGATTCGATGAGTGACCCAATTTCTTTCAGGATGGAAAGACGATTCCGGCTACTCATCTCCTCATCAAACACCGTAATGGTGCCACTGGTCGGTTTAGCAAGCCCTAAGATCATTTTCATGGTCGTAGACTTGCCAGCGCCGTTTGGACCCAAAAAACCATAGATACCGCCTTCTGGTACGGTGAGATCCAGATCCTTCACGCAAACGGCAGCTTTGTACTGCTTGCAAAGGCCCCTTGTTGTAATCAAATTTGACATTTTGATGTTCTCCTTTATGCGATTGTTGAAAGAACTTTATCAAAGTTACCTTACGGGAGCCTGCAGTTTAGCTTACATTTACCTTAAACTCATAAGAAATCATCCCAAATACTTCCCTTTTACGTTATAATCATGGTGGTGATGGCGATGAATGATGTTTTTGACAGCAAACTGCTGATCGTAGATGACGAAACAGAACTGCGCAAGATGGTAAGCGAAATCTTATGGCGAGAAGGTTATCGGACCATCCTATGTGCCGCAGACTGCAAAGAAGCTCGTCATTTTTTTCTCTCAGAAAAGCCGGATTGCGTGATTCTGGATGTTTCTCTTCCTGATGGGGATGGTTTTTCCCTCATGCGCGAATTTCGGACCATCAGTGCGGTTCCGGTCCTGTTTCTTTCCGCTCGCGATGAGGATGAAAACCGACTGCTCGGACTTGGTCTCGGCGCGGATGATTATGTAACAAAGCCGTTTTTGCCCCGTGAGCTGACGCTCAGGCTCCATGCAGTACTCCGTCGCGCGTACTTTCCCGTTATTCTCAGGCAAACGGAAAAGCCAATCTTCCGCTTGGGTGAGCGAGAAATCAATTTGAATCGCGGTACGATATCTTCCACTACTGGTCTTGTAACTCTGACCGCCAAGGAATTTTCCCTTCTTCAGACGCTCTACGAAAACCAAGGAAACATCGTGACAGGCGATCAGCTTTGCCGTGCTGTATGGGGAGATGACCTATACGGATATGAAAACACACTCATGGTTCATATCCGCCGCCTGCGCGAAAAAATTGAACCGGAAGCATCCATGCCTCAGTTTCTTCTCACCGTGCGAGGCCTTGGTTATAAACTAATGGGGGCAGAAACAAAGTGAAGAGCATGATGAAAATTTTGACTCGCTATGTTTGTTCCGCAGCCGGAGTAACGCTTCTATTGCTTATCCTGAATTTTTTTGTCTTGCTTACATGGGGGATTCAGTCCAGTAGAATGGCACAGCAAAAGCCTTACCACATTTCACAGCTTGCAAATAGCCTAACGCAAGTGAATGGCGTTTTTTCCCTTGCGATACCCGCCCAATCTGCGATTAAGGAAAACAATGGTTGGGCCATGCTTTTAAGCGAGGACGGAAACGTCATTTGGAGTGAGAATCTGCCAAGTGATGTACCGCTTTCCTACTCAGTTTACGATGTCGCTAGTTTTACCAAATGGTATCTCAAAGACTACCCCGTCTATGTTTGGCAGCATCCAGATGGTCTCTTTGTGCTTGGCTATGAAAAGGGGACCGTATGGAAGCATGGCATCGAAATGCCACAAGCCATGATGGATCACACACTCTTATGGGTACCAACCGTTTTGATCGTCAATTGCATTGCGGCAATCCTACTATCCTTACTCTTTGGTCTGCGATTCTTTCGTTCCTTAAAGCCGCTCGCAAATGGAATTGAGGAGCTCAGTGAAAACAGAGCTGTTGTGCTTTCCACCCGTGGACTACTGAGTCCTCTTGCTTCCGGAATCAACAAAGCATCGAATCAGCTTCAAAGGCAGGATTTCGCATTAAAAAGGCGGGATAACGCCCGTACCACATGGATTGCTGCGGTCTCCCACGATATTCGAACGCCCCTTTCTCTTGTGATGGGTTATGCAAGCCAATTGGAACAGGATTCCGAGCTACCTGCGTATAGTCGTGAGCAGGCCTCGGTAATCCGCAGCCAAAGCGAGCGGATCAAGGCCCTCATCGAAGATTTAAACCTTGTATCCAAGCTGGAATATGATATGCAACCAATTCGAAAAACCGTCATTTCTCTGGCGGCGCTTGTGCGTAGTATCGCCGCCGACTATTTAAACCGAGGGCTTTCAAGTGACTACACCCTTGAGGTCGTGATGAATGAAAATGCACAAAACGCCAAAGCATTGGGAGACGAACAGCTCCTCCGTCGTGCGATCTCCAATTTAATCGCAAATAGTATAGGTCACAACCCAAATGGCTGTGCCATTACCATCACTCTGGAAACAAATGATTCTTGCTGCTCTCTTCTTGTTTCCGATAACGGTGTTGGCTTTGCACCGAAAACGCTTACGGATTTGAATGCGCCGAAAGACAAGATTGAGCTTAGTAACCACGGTCTCGGTCTCACCATTGTTCGCCAAATTTTAAAGGCACACGGGGGAACAACCGGAGTGCGAAATGCTCTCGAAGGTGGCTGCACCATCGAGCTTTGCCTCCCTCTCCAGAATTCGGACGTGTAAAGATCGCCAAGTGACTATAGACTTTTACGCAGACAAGTTGTAGAATGGAAACGATTTTGCCAGCGATCCATTTTCGAAGGGACAAGGAAACGAGACTATGAATGAGGAAATAAACTATCAGATTGCGATTCCCCGCTACCAGCAAATTGCTTTGGATGTTGCATCTCGCATTGTTAGGCAGGAATATCAAGTAGGACAAAAAATCTACGCTCGTTCTTCGATTGCGAGCCAATATGGAGTCTCACCCGAAACAGCCAGACGAGCGATTTGTGTGCTTTCCGACCTGAATATAGTGACATCAGAAAAAGGCAGCGGGGTAACGATTCAATCCCTTGAAAGTGCAATCAATTTTTTACAGCAATTTAATAAACGACAAAGCATTAGCTCCATCAAAGAAAATATTCTGCAAAGCATTTCTAGGCAAAAAAAGGAAATGGATCAACTCAATCATTCTTTGTCCGAGC
>JAQSXW010000024.1 GCA_029256465.1 Evtepia sp. | reverse complement strand
GAAGTTGCTTTTTCTTTACATTACACGCCTCGGAGGTACACCACCATGAATAAACCACAAATGCTAGTGGTTGAGGATGATCTTGCTATTGGAAATCTCATCATGACCACTTTGGAAACACAACAGTATCAGTTCCATCGGGCAAATACTGGTGCTGGGGCAGTATTGGACGCTCTATCTTACCGTCCCGACGTCATGCTGCTGGATTTGGGTCTCCCTGACATGGATGGAGTGGATATTATAAAAAAAATTCGTTCCTGGAGTAATATGCCCATCATTGTTGTCTCCGCCCGCAGTGAAGATACGGATAAGGTGGCTGCCCTGGATGCTGGTGCCGACGATTATCTGACCAAACCTTTTTCCGTAGACGAGCTATTGGCCAGGTTGAGGGTCGCTCTACGCCGGGTACGATATGACAATAAAAAAATCAATGAGGCTGCCAGCATTTACAAGAACGGCGACCTGAAAATCGACTATGCCGCTGGCTGCGTATATCAGGGTCTTAGAGAACTTCATCTCACACCAATTGAATATAAACTGCTATGCCTGCTGACCAAAAACACAGGCAAGGTTTTGACCCATCATTACATTACAAATGAGATTTGGGGTAGCACCTCATCCTCCGACACCTCTTCACTTCGGGTCTTTATGGCCACCCTCAGGAAAAAGATCGAACCTGATGCCAGTCACCCGAAGTACATCCAGACCCATATTGGCGTCGGTTATCGGATGCTCCGCCAACAAAATAGCAAGGAATAAAAAAGGCGGGATGCAGGAGAATTCTTGCATCCCGTCGGTCTTCTATTTCGGACTCCTCATGGCGCAACCAAAAAACTCCTTCATATTCTAATCTCTAGGAACTTCTCGATTGGTCAACCATGAAGAAGGTGTCTCTACCTTCCCTGTCATACAATTGAGCAAAACTTCACCTTGGTCGGTCTTAATGCGCCAAGTGGGAATTAATTTGGCTCGGGCAGAGTTGCCCGCAGAATATAGATACCCCTGTGTTATCTCCTGAATTTCTGTATAGTGGTTGCCTGTTTTCGAAACAGATTCCATGAAACAAGTCAGCAAAGTTGACGCAGTCAGTCCATGTTGCTGTTCCGTTGTCACCTTTGGCTTTCCGATTAAGCGCAAACCTTGAATCATACTCAGTTGTCCATCTTGGCACTCAAATTCTATTTCACAATTAAAAACAGGTTGTTCATCTAAGGTTTGAAGACTGCAGGCCCCACTTTTCGCTCCTTGACTTCCTTCAAAATCATACGGGCGAGCCGTTCTTCTTCCTCCTGATCCCGATCTGCCATTTGAAGATCATATTGTGCATCCCAAGGCACAATTTTCTCATCAACTTTTATTCCATTTTTCAGCAGATAGGCAATGGTACTTTTTTTTATCTCTTCTTGGGCTTCCGCACGTTGCTGTGCCCGCCCTCCGACCAGAAAGAGTAAAAACAGATTCAAAATCAACAAAATAAGAATAATAATATTTTTCAGTTTTGACCATTCCAATGTCTGTTTTCCTCCTTCCACGACGGCTAATGAGCCGACCAATTAGCGGAAATGCGAAGCTTTTCTCCTGAATCAAGATAAGTCAGCAGCAATTCCTTGCCCTGTTGCTCTAATTTTTTGGCTGCCGCAGCTGCTTGCTTTTCTGGCAAGACTACCGCTTTTTCATCCGTATTCGTATACTGGCGAACGTGGATTGTAAAGTCATGGATGCTTCCATCTCGAATCAAAAACTGTGCAGCATAGCCTTGAGAAAAGACCTGCACTGGTGCTCCGTTTAGTCGATAGCCAAAGGAAACCACAATACTTCCATCTTTCTGCGTGTTTACCCCAATCAGGTAGGGTACCCCTTCACCACAGCGATCGGCTACGATATCTAAAAAGAGTTTCTGTGTGATTTCCACCAAGGTTTCTGGATCATCCCTCAAGATTGGATAACGAACTTGTTCTGCCCCTTGGCTGTGAAAGGTAATCGTTCCTTTCTTCAGGATACGCAGTGTATCCACCCCTTCTTGAATAACCAGACCATCTGCTGATTGGTAAAATGATACCGCTTGAGGATTAAATAAAAGTGACCGCAAGATCTTTTCCTGCTCTCCTTCCTGGAGAGTCTCTAACGGATTCTTCACATCATATACAGGCATATTCGGTACTGTAGGTAAAATCATCACATCATATTTCAGGGTTCCATAGGTATCTGGTTTCTGAAAAGCAAATGCGGCACCATTAGGGACAAATTCATTGACAACGGATCTAAACTGATCTTCACTTCTCTTGGGCCATTCACAAAAATAATATTGCCCGTCCTCCTCATTGCAATAATAGAGAAGATGTTTTCCTCCAGACTCAGTGAGCAGAACACGACGCACCATTCCGCTTAATGCAGGATTCTTTTCACTTTCGAGCCATATGCCAATATCAGATAGGGGTAGATTCGTTAGAAAATCGAAATACACCCAATTGCTCTCCCCACTCAGCACCGCTTTCCATTGCTCTTCTGTAGTGGTAACCGTATGCTCCGCACCAGTCAGTGCTTCTCGCAAAAGATTACTGAGTTTTGTCTCAAAAAGCAAGTCTATGGTCTGCTGATCATATTGGACGCCATAGCAACCAGACTGATTGTGGACCGCCAGACGAATTGGCTCTATAGAGACATGTCGCTCCATGGTACTGGCAGCCTCAGTTTGAGATGATTGAAAATCCTGCCTGCTGCTACGAGCAAAAATCCCAAATCCGTCATAAAGCGTAGATTGACTGATCAAATAAACCGTTGACAAGACCAAAAAAAGAATCAGCAAATTCTTCCCCCACTCTATGATACGACGGTTCTGACGCTTATCCATGCTCTGGGCCCTCCGCTTTCAGTTCCAGACGCACAGTCGTTCCGGGCCCTTCCCTATTCACAAGGGAAAGAATCCCTTCATGCCGATCCACAATCTCCTTGGCTATGGAGAGGCCCAACCCCGTTCCACCTGATTCTCGTGAGCGGGCTTTATCCACTCGATAAAAGCGTTCAAAAATCCGCTCTTGGTCGTCGGATGGTATTCCAATCCCGTTGTCCGATACCTCAACCCAAACACCATTTTCCATGACCCCTGAAGAAATGATAATATATCCACCATCTGGGGTATATTTAATAGAGTTTGAAACAATATTCATCATCACTTGTAAGATCCGCTCCCGATCTGCACGGATTTTGGGTAAGTGATGCTCTGTTTTTAATTTTAATTCGTGACCATGCCTCTGCGCTTCTAACCTCACTGCCTGATAAAGATCCTGCAGTGCCGTTTCAAATGAAAAATATGTAAAATTCATGTCACCCCGGCTGGAGTCAAAGCGCGACAATGTAAGCAAATCCTGCACAATATGCGCCATACGGTCACTTTCATTCAAGATAACCTGCAAGAAGTTATGCTGCATTTCTTGAGGGAGGTCCGACGTATCCGCCAGCGTTTCCGCGTAGCTACGAATGTTTGTCAGCGGTGTGCGCAATTCGTGAGATACGTTCGCAACAAACTCCCGGCGCATTTCTTCCGTCTTCACCTGCTGGGTTACATCATGAATCACCACAAGAACACCAGCCTGTTCTTCCCGCGAAAACGAGGCAAACAACAGGTGAAGTCTCCGTTCACCTAGCGTCATATCCTCTTCCAGGCAATCCTGATGTGCTACCAAAACTTCGCTGAGTGGTGTAATGGAGCCAAAAAGCTGGTTATAGTCTACGTCTCCCTCAGTTGGAATCCTTCTTGACAGCATTTCCTCGGCCGCAGGATTGGAATGGATTACGGTTCCAATTCGATTAAAAGCCACGACTCCATCCGTCATATGGAGGAAGAGCGCATCCAGCTTTGTACGTTCGTTCTCGACTTCTTGAATTGTTTTCTTGAGTTGTCCTGCCATGTCGTTAAAGGTATTGGTCAAAACTCCAATTTCATCCTGAGACTCTACCGTGATCGTTTCGCTAAAGTCACCCCCCGCCATCCGCTTCGCACTTTCGGTCAGACGTTGGATTGGTATGATCATGGTTTTGGATAAGAGAAATGATAGCAGAATTGAAATCACAAGTCCAAAGCCCAATGCCTCAATAATGAGGACAAACATTTCTCCACTCAAGTCTTGTGCCGCTTGTCGATTATCCAATATGTAAATGATATACGGTGTATCTCCGCGAGTGATGGGAACCGCCACATCCATATAATTTGCTGTGAGATCATTTTGAAAGCCCGGTTTTCCCTCAGTTGCCGTAAAAATATTTTTTGTTTTTTCCAATGATTCTTCTAGTTTATCATTGGATCCTTCGAGAACGGCACCCTTCCCATCTAAAATAAAGTAGCTCCGATTACGACTATTAATTCCCAAAGCACCCAACTTGGCCTTAAGGACAATCTGCAATTCTTCTACTGGGTTTTCATCTTCGCTTTTTGGAGTTCTAAGATCATTTAAAAACTGATAATCGCTAAAGATTTCTTCCATTTGCGAATAAAAATCTTTCAAATAAAACTGACCTACCGAATTGATAAGGAATGCCCCTGCTACCGTCATCAGCGAGGTAACAAGCAAAATCATAATGAGAACTAGCTTCATATGCAGGCTTCGAAACAACCAGTCCACCTACTTTCCTGTTCGGATAATGCCCAGCTTGGGACCTAAACGCTAAAATAATACCCCAATCCGCGGCGCGTCAGAATAAAGGTTGGTTGCGCCGGATCATCCTCTAATTTCTCTCTCAGTCGCCGCACCGTAACATCCACTCCTCGCACATCGCCCAAGAACCCCTCATAATTCCAGACACTTTCCATCAGCTCCTGACGCGAAAACACCTTTCCTGCATGAACGGCTAAAAACTTTACCAATTCATACTCACGCTGGGTTAGCTCCAGGTCCTTGCCATCTTTACTCACACGGACGCAATCACAGTCGATCAGAATCCGACCTATGATAATCCTGTTCTTCGATTCTGAATGTACCTCCATCTGAGGCTGCAGCATATTCACCCGGCGAATATTGGCCTTAACACGAGCCAAAAGCTCTCGAATAGAAAACGGTTTCGTAATGTAATCATCTGCGCCCAGCTCTAAACCCAAGACCTTATCCTTTTCTTCTTCCCGTGCAGTTATGATAAGCACAGGTGTACTTCGTCCATGTTCCCGCAATGTACGGCAAACCTGAAAGCCGTCCAACTCAGGCAACATTAAATCCAACAGGATCAAATCTGGATCCTGCTCCAATGCTAGGCTTAAACCTGTAGCACCGTCATAGGCTTCCATGGTCTCATATCCCTCATGAATGAGGTTAAATCGTAGAATGTCAACGATACTCTTCTCATCTTCTACAATCAGAACCTTCTTGCTCACAGTTGCACCTCCTTGTATGAATGTGTCACCACGAAGCAACAAAGTTGCCTTCATGACCCCAGCAATGGTCTTTGCATCAAAAATTTGATTTTTTCTGACCATTTCTAAGAGTTTTGTCAAAGGGATACGTATCACATCTAAGAATTCACCATCATCAGGATGCGCTTCCCCTTGCTGTAAATCTTGAGCAAAAAACAAATGTATCTTTTCGGTGAATATGCCTGGAGATGAGTAGCTGTATCCCATATAGCGAAGATCACCAGGTCGAATCCCTGTCTCTTCTTCCAATTCTCGTAATGCACACAGTTCTGGATCTTCACCATGTTCCAATTTCCCTGCAGGCAATTCCAGGAGTGCCTCTCCCATTGGATAACGAAATTGTTTGACCAAGATCACTTCTTCATTTTCGTCTATGGCAAAAATTGCTACACCACCAGGATGCTCCACTACTTCCCTGCTCACAATTTGGCCATCGATTAGCTTCGCCTTATCCTGACGCACACGTACAATGATGCCTTCATAAACGGTTGTTTCAGCAACGGGCATCTCCCACAGTTCCATGTTTTCACCCCATAAACTGATAAAATAATTGAAAATCACTTAATTATAGCATACTGCTTCTTTTATGCCAACTTCTTTTCCCCAGTAGTGGAAATGTTTACAGCTATCATTTTCATCGATCCTTTCCTATAATAAAACCGACAAACTTGATATCTTCAGGAGGGCTTTTATGATTGCTCAGGCTGTATCGTCTGCTACGGTACTCTATTTCTCATTGGAAGAACTGCACGCGAAATGTCTTCACCCAGAACATTTAACGTTAACACAAGTGCTCGATCTCATTCGATCCGTTTTTGACATTTCAGGGCAGATCATTCCCGCCTCTCCAGAAATTCAAGTTTTTTCCACCCATCACGGTGTTCTACTATTTCTACGTCCTATTTACGCTCAATCAGCCCAATTTGTGCTTTCTTCCTGCATTTCTTCTTAACACAAACTGACAACTATTCTAGCATAATTTACCGTTTTATAAAAATTTGTTTTGATTTTGTAACTAATTAGTGCTATAATACTTCCAGTTTCGTATAGACTATGATGCGAAAAAATGGAGATGCTATCATTCGACAAGAGAAAAATTGCTTGTTTATTGTCTTTTTCCTGTTGAAAAAACAAAAGAAGGTGCAGTTTTGACGAAATATATTATTCGCGGCGGTCAACCGCTCTATGGTGAGGTTGAAATCAGCGGCGCTAAAAATGCAGCCGTTGCCATTATTCCAGCAACGCTATTAGTTGATGGCGTTTGTAGGATTGAAAATGTGCCGCAAATTAGTGATGTCACACTGATATTAACTATTTTAAAAGATCTTGGGGCGGAAATCCGTACGGTGAACCGCACCACATTAGATATCGATTGCTCTAAGGTTCGCAAACAACATGTTGCTTATGATTTAGCCCGTCAAATTCGGGCATCTTACTATTTAGTTGGTTCTTTGCTTGGTCGTTTCGGCGAGGCAGAGGTTCCTCTTCCTGGTGGGTGTGATCTGGGTACACGTCCTATCGATCAGCATCAAAAAGGCTTTGCAGCCATGGGTGCGGATGTACAAGTACAAAATGGATATATTATGGCTAAGGCTAAAAGCGGCGATCTGAAAGGTGCTCACGTCTATTTTGATGTGGTTTCAGTTGGTGCAACCATGAACGTCATGCTCACCGCTTCTCTAGCAAAAGGTATGACGGTCATCGAAAACGCTGCCAAAGAGCCTCACATTGTAGATTTAGCTAACTTTTTAAACTCCATGGGTGCCAATATCATGGGTGCAGGTACTGATGTCATTAAAATTCGTGGTGTCGAAAGGTTATCCGGTGGGTCTTATTCTATTATTCCGGATCAAATTGAAGCCGGAACCTATATGGCTGCCGTTTCTGCCGCAGGCGGAGAGATTAGAGTGAAAAACATCATTCCCAAACACCTCGACTGTATCACGGCCAAGCTGGAGGAAATGGGAGTTGAGATCATCGAAGACGGTGATTCTTTGATTGTGAGACGATTTGGTTCCTTGATGAA
The DNA here is from genome assembly GCA_029256465.1 of Evtepia sp. Classification (GTDB taxonomy): domain Bacteria; phylum Bacillota; class Clostridia; order Oscillospirales; family Oscillospiraceae; genus Evtepia. The sequence continues at coordinate 2,734 of JAQSXW010000024.1, read as the reverse complement.
AGCCAATGTTAAAACCTCACCTTATCCTGGTTTTCCTACGGACATGCAGCCGCAGATTGCCGCCGTTTTGTGTTTGGCCAAGGGGACAAGCATCCTAACGGAAGGTGTGTGGGATAATCGTTACCGATATGCGGATGAGTTTCGCCGTATGGGTGCCAACATTCTGGTGGATGGTAAGCTTGCAGTCATCGAAGGCGTAGAACGCCTGACTGGAGCCCCAGTAAGTGCCTGTGATTTACGTGCTGGTGCCGGTATGATCATTGCTGGACTTGCTGCTGACGGAATTACTGAGATTGATCAAGTCTACCATATTGAACGTGGTTATGAAGAAATCGTTTCTAAACTGATACAGCTTGGTGCCAATATTCATGTGGAAACCATGCCCGAGGATGATTGGCATGTCAGCGCCGGTTAACTAACATTTTTCCCTCATATATGAACGGCGGCAGATCTGTCGCCGTCTATTTTTTGGACAAAGGATCGCTACATATGGTTCAAATTCATTTGTTTTGTGTCGGAAAATTAAAGGAGCCCTTCTATCTGGATGCCTGCCGGGAATATCAGAAACGTATGGGTGGACACTGCAAGCTAACTATCACCGAACTGTCGGAAGAACGCCTGCCGGATGATCCGTCTCCAGCACAGATAGAAGTAGCACTACGAAAAGAAGCAGAACTGATTGAGCATAAGATACCAAAGGGATCGGAGCTTATTGCTTTATGCGTAGAAGGCAATCTTCTCTCAAGTGAAGCTCTATCCAAACAGGTAAGCCTTTGGATGCTAACTGGGGCCTCCTCTCTCACTTTTGTGATCGGGGGTTCCTACGGTCTTCATCCATCCATCAAGCAGCAGGCATCTCTTCGCCTCTCGATGTCACCCATGACCTTCCCCCACCATTTGGCCCGAGTTATGGTTCTGGAACAGCTCTATCGTTCTTTTCAAATCAGCAACGGCACTCGTTATCATAAATGATTGTAAAGGAGAAGATCTATGTCTTACCTGGAAAATTATGAGGAATGGATTAACAGTCCTTCCCTTTCCCCTCAGGATCGGGAAGAATTGCGCATAATTGCAGGAAATCAGGCGGAAATGGAAAGTCGTTTCTTTGGTCCTTTGGAATTTGGTACTGCAGGCCTGCGCGGGATTATGGGCGTTGGTCTGAACCGCATGAACAGCCACGTCATCCGGCATGCAACGCAAGCCTTTGCAGAGGTAATCCTGGCGGAAGGGTCAGAGGCCGCAAGCCGCGGCGTTGCCATTTGCTTTGATTGTCGGAATCATTCTGAGGAGTTTGCCAGAGAAGCTTCCTGCGTAATGGTAGCCAATGGAATCCCGGTTCGTCTTTTCTCTGCGATGCGTCCCACCCCCGAGCTATCTTTTGCCGTCCGGGAGTATAGCTGTATCGCCGGAATCAACGTGACTGCAAGCCATAATCCGAAAGAGTATAATGGCTATAAAGTATATTGGTCGGATGGTGCACAGCTCCCTCCGCAGCATGCTGCAGCCATTGCAAAAAGAATGTCAGAATTGAACGTCTTTACTTCAATCAAAATCTTGTCCTTTGAACAAGCTCTCTCCCAGAATTTAGTTGCGCTCATGTCAGAAGAAACGGATCAAAAATTCATCTCTCATGTCATGTCCATGGCAAATAACTACGAGGCAGTTGCCAGAGTTGCGGATACCTTCTGCATGGTTTATACGCCATTCCATGGCACAGGGTATCAGCAGATTCCTGAAGTTCTTACGAACCTTGGCGTCAAAAAACTCTATTGCGTTCCGGAGCAGATGGTCATTGATGGAAACTTCCCCACCGTAAAATCACCCAATCCCGAAAACCCGGAGAGTTTCTTCTTAGCCATTCAACTAGCCAAGGAAAAGAATGCTGATTTTATCCTTGGTTCTGACCCTGATGCGGATCGGGTAGGCATTTTAGTGTGTGACCGTTTCGGAGACTATCAAATTCTTTCCGGCAATCAAACTGGAGTTCTTCTCTTAGATTATCTCATTGGTGCCAAAAGGCGCAAGGGAACTCTGCCTTCAAACCCGGTTGCACTGAAGACCATTGTCACCACAGAGATGGCTCGTCAAGTGGCATTGCAAAACGGAGTTGCCTGCTTTGACACCTTTACTGGATTTAAATTTATGGCTGAAAAGAAAAATAGCCTAGAGGCATCTGGGGAAGGAACCGTCATCTTCTCCTATGAAGAATCTTTTGGATACATGGTGGGTGATTATGTTCGTGACAAAGACGCTGTCACAGCCTCTCTTCTTCTCACTGAGATGGCTGCCTATTATGCAGGAAAAGGAATGACGCTCTTAGACGCTCTCGATACCCTCTATGAGAATTATGGATTCTACGAAGAGAAAACCTTAAACCTAATGATGCCTGGCTTGGAAGGCATGTCCAATATGAAGGCGTTAATGGACAAACTCCGGAAAGCTCCCATAAGCTCCATTGCCGAAACTCCTGTACTGATCCAAATAGACCATCTCGATGGTACCGAATACAACTTAACCTCTAATACTGTGACAAAAATAGAACTTGCAGGATCTAACGTGTTAAAATATCGGCTAGAAGATGGCACAGATATTGTTGTTCGCCCTTCCGGAACAGAGCCCAAACTGAAGGTTTATATTTTGGCCCACGATTCCAATCGCAATACTTGCCATGAACGGATTTCCCGTTACACTGCATGGGCAGAGCAAACATTACAGTAATCAGCATATGAAAAGA
>JAQSXW010000023.1 GCA_029256465.1 Evtepia sp. | reverse complement strand
CAGATATCCGATTTCGGTTTCTTTTGCTTCCACCTCATCGAAGGCACGTCTTAAAATCCATTCCAATATCCGCAGGTTATCTCCAAATCCCGGCCACATAAAGTTGCCGTTCTCATCCGTACGGAACCAGTTTACATTGAAAATCTTAGGTTCCCTTTCGATCTTTTCTCCCATATCTAACCAATGCTGCCAATAATCAGCCATATGATACCCACAGAACGGCAACATTGCCATCGGGTCACGACGCACAACCCCCAACTTTCCGGTTGCTGCCGCTGTGGTTTCGGACGCCATAATGGAACCAACAAAAACACCATGCTGCCAATCACGGGATTGGTAGACCAGTGGTGCAGTTCTTGCACGACGTCCACCAAAAATAATGGCAGAAAGCGGCACACCCCTTGGACTTTCAAACTCTGGGGATACACAAGGACAGTTTTTGACCGGAGCGGTAAATCTGGAGTTGGGATGTGCAGCCAATGTGGTGGCTAAATCCCGATCCCAAGGATTCCCCTTCCAATCCAATGCATGTTTAGGAGGATCCTTATCCAGCTTCTCCCACCACACAGTATTATCTTCTATATTCAAAGCGACATTGGTGAAAATGGTATCCTTTTTTGTTGATGCCAAGGCATTGGGGTTCGAATTTTCGTTTGTGCCAGGTGCAACCCCAAAAAAACCGCATTCTGGATTCACCGCCCAAAGACGTCCATCTTCCCCTACACGAATCCATGCGATATCGTCGCCGACACACCAAACCTTCCAACCATCCCTCTGGTAGCCTTCCGGTGGGATTAACATCGCTAGATTTGTTTTTCCACAGGCAGAAGGAAATGCACCGGAAATATAGCGGACCTCACCTTTGGGGTTTTGCACCCCCAAGATCAGCATATGTTCTGCCATCCAACCTTCCTTCCAGCCCAAATAGGAAGCGATTCGCAGAGCAAAACACTTCTTGCCCTGCAAAACGTTTCCACCGTAACCGGAATTGATGGACATTATGGCATTGTCTTCCGGAAATTGAACAATATAGCGTTCCTCCGGATTCAAATTCGCCTTGGAATGTAAGCCTTTAATAAAGTCGGGGGAATCTCCCAACGCATCCATGACAGCCTTCCCCACCCGAGCCATAATCGCCATGTTCAAAACAACATAAATGGAATCAGTTAGCTCTACGCCATACTTAGCAAAAGGAGAACCCACTACTCCCATGGAATATGGGATCACATACATGACCCGACCTTTCATGGAACCATCATATAACTTTCGAAGCTTTGCATACATCTCCTGTGGGTCCATCCAATGGTTGGTTGGTCCTGCGTTCTCCTGTCTCCGACAGCAAATAAAGGTTCTGTCTTCTACTCTGGCAACATCGTTTGGGTCACTACGGTGTAGGTAACAACCCGGAAGTTTTTCTTCATTCAACTTTTGAAGCTCACCGGTCCCACAAGCCTCTTCCCGCAAGGCATTCAATTGAGCTTCACTACCATCAATCCAGACAACCTGATCCGGTTTCGTCAGGGCAACCTGTTCTTCAATCCAGTTCAAAACCGTCTGGTTTTTCGTTAACGCCATGTCACATGTCCTCCTCGAGAGTTATGTCCTCTTTTGGCATATTGATTTATTATATTTCATCTCTTACAAGAACGCAAGAAGGCAGCACCGCTTCATTGCCGTTTTTCGATTTTTTTAGCGAGTTGTGCAAATTCCGGGATGCCCAACCGCTCTCCACGAATACTTTTCGACAAACCGCAGCCCTCTAAAATCTCTCCCAGCTCATCTTTTGAATACGAAGAACCAAATACTGCATGAAGGCCGTTCAGTAACGTTTTTCGTCGTTGGGCGAAGGAAGCCCGGACTATTTGAAAAAACAGCTCCGGATTTTTTACTTCTGCCGGCGGCGAATCGCGTAAATCCATTCGAATAACGGATGATATAACCTTTGGTGCGGGATAGAAGCAATCGGGGGCAACATCATAAAGCAAATGGCAGTCTGCATGATACTGGCAAAACACAGAAAACGAGCCATAATCGGCTGTACCCGGCGCAGCACAAATTCGCAAAGCCACTTCTCTCTGAATCATCACCGTAATCGAAGAAAAGCAACCAGCCTGAATCAGCGCTGTGATGACTGGAGTAGTAATGTTATACGGAAGATTTGCGCAAGCAACCCAAGTAAGCCCCGGAAGGCTACCTTCGCACAAAGATCGAATCTCCAACTTCAAAATATCGCCGGAGATAATTTCAACGTTGTCGCAGTCAATGAGTGTTTCCCGAAGCACAGGTAGTAGACTCTGATCCAATTCCACAGCAACTACCTTATCCGCCAATGCCGCAAGTTCGACCGTGAGCGGTCCAATACCTGGCCCAATTTCCAAAACACCGACTCCCGGTGCTGCACCGGACGCTTCTGCAGTTTTAGCGGGTACCCAAGCTTCTATCAAGAAATTCTGCCCCATGCTTTTTGAAAAATGAAACCCATGTCGTCGTAACAAAGTTTTGATTTCTTCTAAATTACAAAGCTCCACAGATATCAGCCATCCTTTTATTCTGGTACGCTGCAAAGCCCCAACCTCTCACAAAACCTGAAAATGCAAAAAGCTCTGCTACGAAACAATTTATTTTATTTTTAACACCGCCATGTTAACACAGAAACATTAATTTGCCAAGGTCTTTTTGCAGCTTTTATTGCATCATTTCTTTTGATTTCATGCAACTGGCGAAGTAAGAAATGCATCATAGAGTAAACAAAGCCATGTACCTTAAAGCAAACCAATGGAGCCCTATCTGACTGCTTCTAGAAATTCAATATGTGCGAAAAGGGCTGGATATGTCTGCTGCTGATGCAATCGTATCCTCCAAACCGGTGCCTAATCCAGTTTGGAATATCTAGGATATCCCAGCACGGATTATATTCCCTCTATTTGGCCTGCGTAGTGGGAACACATTTTGTTAATATCTCTCTCACAGATGAACGAAGACTGTTCATAAAAAGTTCATGTTAAGTTAGTAAATTATCCACTTCTCCTCAATCCCTCTATGGTATCGTATATTCAGCGGTTAGGTTACTGCTAAATAAACATTTTATGTTTCTTCCTCTCCTCTTTTTTCTCTCTCTTAACTCAAAGGGCCGAACATAGACTATATCTATGTTCGGCCCTTTGCTATATTTTTTTATTTTACCGAGTAGCTTCCCTGAACCATGAGCTTGACAGCACCACCCACCGCTTTTACAGAGCGACCCTCAACCGTCACCATATACAGATGATTTTTCACCAAGCTTGTATTGTTTTCCAGCACAGTCCCTGATGTTGCATCGATTAGTCCTGGGCTTCCTGTGCTAACACACTGGGCACTTCCAACCCGCAGCATAATCTCACAACCTATAGAACCGGTTAGCATTTGTCCGCTTGCCAAATCCACCACAGAAAATACACCGGCGGTTCCGCCAGAGCCACTCTGACTATTTAGTTCTGTGCGATAGGATGCAATCTTATCATCTAATTTCTTTTCATATGTAGTTTTATCCTGCAGGATTCTCTGATCCGTCTCCTGCACGACCGTCTTGCTAAAAACGTCAGTTAAGTAACTCAGGGTAATTAGGGGATTCTCTTTACTTCCCTGGACAGCTGCCAGTACCGAAAGACTACTGGCTATGAACATCAGGCCAGCAATCAGCGTGGCCAGCCTCTTCCTCCATTTTGGGTACATCTTGTCCATCCTCCTGTTCCAATGCCTTGCATCTTTCTAACAGGAGTCGTCCCAGTGGTTCCTCTTACTGGGACAACCCCCTTAGTTTTTCTTATTCTTTATACCATTGTATCTGGATGTAACCCAAAACTTACCGCGATGGCCGAGTCCACCCGGTGCATTAGATTACTGTCCAGACGCCCCATATATTCCCGTAGTCTTTTTTTATCCAAGGTTCGAATCTGCTCCAAAAGAACCACCGAATCCTTGGGAAGGCCATATTTCCACGCAGCCAGTTCAATATGGGTTGGTAGCTTTGCCTTCCCTGTTTGGGACGTAATCGCTGCTGCAATTACCGTGGGGCTGTGCTTGTTTCCCGTATCATTTTGAACAATCAGAACCGGCCGGACACCGCCCTGTTCACTACCCACTACAGGACTGAGGTCGGCATAAAAAATATCTCCGCGTCTTACATTTTCGCTGTTTTCCACTAAGCTCACACTCCGCCGGAAGATAGTCACCTGCGTTTCAAAACCAACGGTTCTTTCGTAACGCGGTCAACTATGATTCTCCCACAAGGCAGCGGCGTTTATACCTTATCTTGCAAAAAACCATCATCCAAATCAGGCCGCTGCCTCCCCGGCCAAAGTCCTGTCAGATCTTTCCCCCTGATGCAGTTTATGTCGAAAAAGCAGGCTCGGTGCATCTAGCGCTAAATGTATATTCTTGGAATTCGCTTGGATAGGGCACAGAGAAGTTCATATGAAATTGTTTGCACTCTCTCGGCTCCATCCTCTATGGTCTGCCCTAGACTCCTATCCCTACCATAGACAATGACTTCGTCTCCTGCAAAGACATCCGGAATTTCACTGACGTCCACCATACACATATCCATGCAAACTCGGCCAACAATGGGTGCACTCTTTCCATGGATGTTGACCGAAAAAGCATTGGAAAACCCACGAAAAAAACCATCCCCATAGCCAATTGGAATGACCGCCAATGTTTTCTCTTTCTCAAGTACGTGCGTTCTTCCATAACTCACGCTGGCGCCTGCCGGTACGGTCTTCACAGAGGTAATCCTAGACTTCAGTTCCATCACTGGCAATAGATTGCAAAGGACTTCCATATCCGATCCTGGATAATGACCATAAAGCGCAAGCCCCGGTCTGACCATATCCAAGTGAGAGCACGGATAGAGTAAGGTAGCCGCACTGTTTGCTGCATGGCGGATATGAAAATGATATCCATTCTCGTTGAGTTTGTCCAACAAAGATAAAAATAAAACCAGTTGACGCATGGTGTATTCTTCATCCCCATCTGAGTCGGCAAAGTGGGTGAAAATTCCTTCAGCACAAAGCCCCGGAAGAGAGCAGGTCTCAGCAATCAATGCAGCAGTAGAATCTATGCAGTTTTCATCACAAAAATATCCCAAACGAGTCATGCCGGTATCCACCTTGATATGAATGGTGATCTCACCTCCTGACGCCTTGGCAGCTTTTGAAAATACTTTTGCGGTATCGAGATCAAAAACCGTCTGAGCCAGATGATACTTTACTAATGCAGGCGCATCCTCGGGTGCGGTGCCACCGAGAATTAATATCGGGGCACCAACACCGCCTTGTCTCAATTCAAGTGCTTCATCCAGACAGGCAACGCCCAAATATTCCGCACCCAATTCTTCCAATTTACGGGCAACAGGAAGCGCCCCATGTCCATATGCATCCGATTTCACCATGCCCATAAACTTACAATTGGACGGTATCACATCCCGCAAGGCACGGTAATTATGACTTAAGTTTCTCAGTGATACTTCTGCCCAAGTTCGTCTCTTGTATTCCTCCATGGACTTACTCCTTCTCTATCCTTTCGTAAAGGCCGTAAATTGGCATCGCACTACGGTTACCCCGTTGCTAATCATTTCACTCTTCACAAGGTCACCGGTTTCCTTATCGAGCCAAAGAATCGCCTCTGCTCCTTCGCCCGCTGCCTGTTCTGGATTACGGAACTGGATACGTAGACATTCTTTCTCCTCCAACGGTTCCCATCCACATTCAGCAATATATCCCTTCATCATATAGTCCAGTGTGACAGGAAGACTATCAATTGGTGACATCCCTTCCGATGAAACCGGACCAGTTTCTAAACGGGCTCCCTCAAATTCCAACATGGTCTTACCCTGTGCAATTCTGGCGGTCACTCCCGCCAGCTCATCGGGTTTTTCCAAGGTCAACACCATGTCTCCATCCTTCTTCCAGGAAAAGGAGGCGGTGTAGTTATAAACCCGCTGACCGTAATCCGATACCATCTCCACAATCCCTTCACAGGACTGCATGTCTAAATATTGATTTCGCATTTGAAGCGCTAATTCATCTTCCGATGCTGTTTTGCTACCACAGGCAGAAAGTGCCAGCAGTAGAAGTATCATTGGTGTGCAAAAAAGCTTTGCACGCACAAATTTCCCTCCATATCGTTAAAATAGGAAAGCCTTTGGAATTTTATTGAGCAAATCAGTTGGGGTCATTCCATATTCCCCCAATTCCTCTGCACACAGATCACCTGCTCTGCCGTGCAGCCAAACGGCAGCAGGAACAGCCCTGTGCGGTGAGAGGCCCTGTCCCAATAGGGATAGAATCATGCCGGCCAAAATGTCACCGCTTCCGCCCTTTGCCATTCCAGGATTGCCTGTCGTATTCAAAAACAGGCTCCCATCTGGAAATGCAGTTACAGTCCGGTGGCCTTTCAGCACCACGACACAGCCACTTTCTCTGGCAAATGCTTCTGCCGCGCCAGCACGATCCGAGCCTATAGGGGTCCCATCTAAAAGACGAGAAAATTCTCCTTCGTGCGGTGTTAAAACCGTAAGCCGGTCTCCTCTGGCTTTCAGCACATCTATATGTCCGGCTACCGCATTTATGCCGTCAGCATCCAAAATGAGAGGCGGCAAAAGCTCTTTGATTAAAAAACGAGTTCTGGCATCTCGATTTTCCTCTCTACCGAGTCCTGGCCCAATCAGTACAGCATCACAAGTATTCATTCCGTGAAAGAGCTCTCGTCCAGTGCTATCCTGTGGAATTGGGACTGGCATAGCTTCATTACATTTGACTGCCATGACTGACCAAATTTCAGAGGGAACATTCAGAAATACCAGCCCAGCTCCTGTTCTTACCGCTGCTTCTGCGGCAAAATATGGTGCACCGGTATAGCCAACGCTACCGGCTAAAACGTGAACCCGACCAAAGTCTCCCTTGTGTGCAGTCTCGGAGCGTTTGGGAATCCAAGTGCGTACCAGTTCTTTTGTTAGCTCCGTCAAGGAACCCCGCCTCCGTCCACTTCAATCTGATCACTTTCTATTATAGGGATTTGCCTCTTGCTTTTCAACTTTTTTTATGTTATAACCTTGAGTAAAGTGAAAAACGATGAACGGGAAAATAGTGGATTTGGTTCTGTCAGAGAGAGTTGGTCATCGGCTGAAAGCCAACTTCAGTACTAACGCTTGATTCGCCCGGGAGTTCCGGCGGGGAAATACGTCGGCGTAATCCTACGTTATCGGGAGTTGAGCGCGTACAAAAGTAACTGTGCGAATGATGGGTGGTACCGCGGAAGAATTACCTTTCGTCCCTGATGTCAGGGAGGAAAGGTTTTTTTATTTATGCGTCCCCGCGCATTCATAACAAAGGAGTTGGAGTTCATGAAAGAAACCTTAGAACAAATTAAAACGTTGGCCATTTCCGAATTGGACGACGTTCGTGACGCCAATGCGTTAGACGCTTGGCGTGTCAAATATTTAGGAAAAAAGGGTGAACTGACTGTTTTGCTCAAACAGATGGGCAAACTCTCTGCCGAAGAACGCCCTATCATGGGTCAACTGGCCAACGAAGTACGAGAAGTGCTGATTGAGAAGATGGACGCACAAAAGCAATGTATGGAAGAGTCCTCATTAAATGCCCGTCTAGTAGACGAGACCTTAGATGTCACCATTCCAGGAAAATCAGTTACACTTGGACACCAACATCCTATGTATGTGGTACTGGATGAACTCAAGGAAATCTTCATCGGCATGGGCTTTGAGTGTTTGGACGGCCCCGAGGTGGAACTGGCTGAATACAACTTTGACAAGCTGAATGCCGAGGAAGGGCATCCTTCCCGAGATTGGTCCGACACATTCTATTTTGATAAGGACAGCCATGTGATGCTTCGCAGTCAGACCTCTCCCATGCAAATCCGCGCCATGGAAACTCGTCCTCTTCCCATCCGCATTATCTCTCCCGGACGAGTCTATCGAAAGGATGAAGTAGATGCCACCCATTCCCCCATGTTCCATCAGGTAGAGGGACTTGTGGTTGACCGCGATATCACGATGGCGGATTTGAAAGGGACTCTGAACACCGTCGTAGAAAAACTCTACGGAAAAGGAACTAAAACCCGCTTTCGCCCACATCACTTCCCATTCACGGAGCCCTCTTGTGAAATGGATGTTCAGTGCCACAAATGCGGCGGAATTGGCTGTCCCACCTGTAAGGGCGAAGGCTGGATTGAGCTTTTAGGCGCCGGGATGGTTCATCCTAAGGTGTTGGAGGGCTGCGGAATTGATACCGAAGTATATTCGGGTTGGGCCTTTGGCATTGGTTTGGAGCGTACCGCCATGCGCAGATTTAAGATTGCCGATCTGCGGCTCATTTTCGAAAATGATGTTCGCTTTTTGGCACAGTTTTAAGGAAAGGAGAGAGTACTATGTTATTATCCCGTAAATGGCTCAATGAGTTTGTAGAAATCGATATCAATGATCATGACTTCTCCGAAGAGATGACCCTCTCGGGTTCCAAGGTCGAAACCACACAAAACCTAGGTGCTGAACTCACGAACGTCGTCGTAGGCAAAGTTCTGGGAATGAAAACGCATGAGAACTCCGACCATATGTGGGTTTGTCAAGTGGACGTTGGCGAAGCATCTCCCGTTCAAATCGTCACAGGTGCACAAAACGTACAGGAAGGTGACCTAGTCCCTGTAGCAAAAGACGGTAGTACACTGCCTGGTGGCATTGAAATCAAAGCCAGTGAACTACGTGGTGAAACATCTTTTGGTATGCTTTGCTCTTTGCAGGAGTTGAATCTCACCCAGAGCGACTTTCCCGATGCCATTGAAGAAGGTATTTTTATCCTAAATAATGAACACTGCACAATTGGACAGGACATCCGTGAAGTCATCGGTGTCATGGATAGTGTGGTGGAATTTGAAATCACCCCAAATCGCCCAGACTGTCTGTCCGTCATGGGATTGGCACGGGAGGCAGCAGCAACCTTTGGGAAAGAATTGAAGCTCCATGAACCTGTGGTGCGCGGTGGCGGCGCTGGAAACCTACTTGAGCTTCTGAACGTAGAGGTTGCAGCGGAGGACCTCT
>JAQSXW010000022.1 GCA_029256465.1 Evtepia sp. | reverse complement strand
GGAAGCAAAAGAAACCGAAATCGGATATCTGCCATATCCAGAAGATATTAACCTCCAGGATGCCGAAGTATCTTTAAAGACCTTGCAGCAATTACTTAGTGTGGATCTCGAATTGTGGAAAGAAGAGACAGCAAACATTCGCGATTTTTATCAAAAGTTTAATGGAAAGGTTCCGCCCGAGCTCATGGAAGAGCTGGATGGTTTGGAACAGAGATTATCAAAATAGAGATGTATGGGTAGAGCGCCAGATTGAGGATCCCTCAGTCCGGCGCTTTCACTTCTGTAAAGAGGAGTAGGATATGACACACGTGAAAGTTCCTTGCAACAGAAGAGTATCCATGATAAAATAATAAAAATACGAAGAGGGGGGCAAATATGATCGTTCTGGGGATTGATCCCGGTTTTGCCATCATCGGATTTGGTGTCTTGCAAACCGAAAGAGGGGAAAATAGGCTGTGCCGCTGTGGAGTGATTACGACGCAGTCCGGCATCCCAATGCCCAGACGACTGCTCCAAATTGGAGAAGATTTGCATGCACTCATTACGCACTTTAAGCCCGATGTGATGGCAGTGGAAGAATTATTCTTTAACACCAATGTGACGACAGGAATTGGCGTTGCGCAAGCCAGAGGCGTGATTTTGTTTACGGCAGAAAAGCTGAGTGTGCCGGTATTTGAATATACCCCTCTTCAAGTAAAGCAGGCTGTGGCCGGATATGGTCGGGCTGAAAAGAAGCAGGTAATGGAGATGACACAGAGGTTGTTACATCTTCCGGAAATCCCCAAACCAGATGATGCGGCAGACGCAGTGGCGGTGGCCTTGTGCCACGCTCGATCTGCTACCTCACTTCTGCCACGTCTGCGCTAAAGGAGTAAAGCGATGTTTTACTATCTGAGTGGTCAAGTGACACACATTGCGCCCTATTTGGCGGTTATTGACTGTTGCGGCGTAGGCTATGCCTGCCGCACGACCAACCACACTCTTGCTCAATTGCAGGTGGGAGAATTGGGGAAGCTTTACACATATTTACATGTCAGAGAAGAACTGATGGAACTGTATGGGTTCGCTTCAGAGGAAGAACGCAGCTGTTTTCAGATGCTCATCGGTGTATCGGGCGTTGGGCCGAAAGCTGCTCTCTCGATTCTTTCTGCGACAACACCCGAGGGCTTGGCACTTTCGATCATCACCGGAGATGAAAAGACGCTGACGGTTGCACAAGGCATTGGGAAAAAAATTGCCCAGCGAATCATCCTAGAGTTGAAGGATAAATTGGCGAAGGGGCAGTTGCCTTCGGGAGGGTCACATGGAGGTGCAGGTGTTACCGTCATACCGGAAAATAAGGCAAATGAAGCTGCTGCTGCATTAGCTGTGCTGGGTTATGGCGGGGAAGAGATCTCTTTGGCGCTAAGAGGCATTCATATAGAGGACATCCCATTGGAGGAAGTGGTAAGACAGGCACTACGTAAAATGGTGAAGTGAAGGAGGATAGTTCATGAGTATCAATTTTTCGGAAGAAAGCCTCCAGCCACAAACGCCACTTTTGACCACCTCATTTCTACATGAGGATGAGGGAGAGGGCTCTCTGCGCCCTAGAATGCTTGATGAGTATATTGGACAGGATAAGGCAAAAGATAATCTGTCGGTTTTTATTGATGCAGCAAGGATGCGCAATGAGCCTTTGGATCATGTGTTGCTGCACGGACCACCCGGCTTAGGAAAGACGACGCTATCTGGCATCATTGCCAATGAAATGGGAGTCAAAATTCGAATTACTTCTGGTCCGGCCATCGAAAAGGCAGGAGATTTAGCGGCGCTTCTGACAAATCTGAACGAGAATGATATCCTGTTCGTGGATGAAATCCATCGCTTAAACCGATCAGTGGAAGAAATCCTTTATCCTGCAATGGAGGATTATGCGATTGATATTATCATTGGGAAAGGCGCGTCTGCCAACTCTATTCGATTGGACTTACCTCGTTTTACTTTGATTGGAGCGACTACCAGAGCAGGCCAGTTGTCGGCACCATTGCGTGATCGTTTCGGTGTGATCCTACGTTTGGAACTATACACACCGGAACAACTGATGCAGATTATCACCCGAAGTGCTGGAATTCTACAGGTTCCAATTGAAGCTGAGGGTGCTTGGGAGATAGCCTGCCGTTCGAGGGGAACGCCCAGGATTGCCAATAGATTACTGCGGCGTGTGAGAGATTTCGCTCAAGTACGGGCAGGTGGTGTCATTACCCAAAGTGTGGCAGATGAGGCACTCGATGCACTGGAAGTTGACAAGTTAGGACTGGATTCCGTGGATCGAAGGGTACTGAACCGTATCATTCAGTATTATGGTGGTGGGCCCGTTGGATTGGAAACACTGGCTGCTACAGTGGGTGAAGAAGCGGTTACTTTAGAAGATGTATGCGAACCTTATCTGATGCAAATTGGATTTTTGCAACGCACACCGAGAGGACGCTGCGCAACACAGCGCGCTTATGAGCATTTGGGGCTTCCATTTCTCGGACAAGAGCAGATGAAATTGGAATAAAGGATACTTTTTGATACAGGAAGCAAAGTGACTGCGATTTGCAAAGGGAAAAGCCATCAATTGTTACAATTGTAGTGCTGATTTTTTGGAATATATAACCTAATCTGCATAATTCTCTTGACTTCGACTCGAAAGTAAATTATAATTAGGGACAATAATATGAGTACATGCATAAACGAAGAGCAATCTAGATTCCGTGAGATGGCTGATGAACAGCTATGTGCACAGGTCTCTCTTGGAGACAGTGCATCAGAAGAAGCCCTGGTTTTGCGATATTCTCGGTTGGTCCGAGTCTGTGCTAGACCTTATTTTCTGGTCGGTGGTGACAGTGAAGACTTAATTCAGGAAGGCATGCTGGGTTTACTCGCAGCAATTCGTGATTTTTCCCCAGAGAGGAAAGTTGCATTTCGTACTTATGCAGAGTTGTGTATTCGACGTCGCATGATTTCTGCCATCCGAATGGCAGCTGGAGACAAACACACCCCGCTGAACACCTATGTTTCTTTGGAGCTATCCCTCTTTGTCAGTAGCCAGGAACTTACTTCTTTTGGTGCTACACTCAGCCGACAGGAAAATCCCGAAGATCTCATTATAAATAAAGAAAGGCTTCGAATGCTGATGAAACTAATCAAAGGTCAGTTGACGGAGCTTGAGAATGGTATACTTCGGTACTTTCTGAAAGGATTGTCCTATTCTGAGATTGCCAAAGAGGTAAACCGATCCACAAAGTCTGTGGATAATGCCGTCCAGCGCATTCGGCGCAAGGTAGCACGGCAAATTCAGTCCAGCGAATACAGCGAGAGCTGAGCGCATATTTTATCTGACCCAGCGGAGAGCATTCCATTCCTGGGTTATCAAGTCAAAGAGAGGGAAAAAGCATGTACGAGGATAAAACATTAGTGTGTAAAGAATGTGGCCAGGAATTTGTGTTTTCTGCTGGCGAGCAGGAGTTCTACGCAGAGAGAGGTTTTCAGAATGAGCCTCAGCGTTGTAAGAGCTGCCGTGACACCCGTAAGAACGCTGCTCGTGGCCCCCGTGAGTACTTCACAGCAGTCTGCGCTTCCTGCGGCGGCGAAGCCAAGGTTCCTTTTGAACCTAAGTCTGACCGCCCTGTTTACTGCAGCGAGTGCTTTGCACGTATGAGAGAGAACTAAATAAAAGATAAAATGAACGGTACTAAGGTACCGTTCATTTTTTTTAACCGATTAGCACCAGCAATTGACGTTTATTGATCTAAACCAATGCCTACGAAAGAAGTGCAGTCAATTGTTTCCAAAAATCAGGAAATTTTGTGATTTCCTTGCAAAAAGAGCGAATGTGATGTAGTATTATGCAAGGAATCCAACATAATCTGTTGGAAGAGAACATGATGGTTGCGGTTTGGAGGTGGAAATGTGTTTCAGGTCGGAGATAAAATTGTTCACCCGATGCATGGTGCTGGAGTGATTGACAAAATCATCAATCAAAAAGTCAATGGGGTGGCGCGGGAGTATTATTTGATGAAACTTCCTCTTGGGGGGATGATTGTTATGATTCCCACAGAAAACAGTACAGAGATTGGTGTGCGTGCAATTGTTGAACCGGACGAGGCAGCACAGGTGATGGCCGAGCTTCCAAATATTCAAGTGGACATTATACAGAACTGGAACCATCGCTACCGGGAAAACATGATACGTTTAAAGAGCGGCGATCTGCGTGAAGTTGCTCGCGTGGTCAAAGGCCTTTCCATCCGAGATGGGAATCGAGGACTTTCCACAGGAGAGAGAAAAATGTTGCATTCTGCCAAGCAAATTCTATTGTCAGAATTGGTTTTGGCGCAAAGTATTACCTATGAAGAAGCAGAAGAACGCATTAATACCGCATTACATTAATAAACTGTTGAAAGGTCCATTACTGACGATACATAGAAAGGGCTTATAATAATCAGAGGGAGGAGCCAATCGGCTCCTTTTTTCAGTGAAGATGGAAGAGGAATCATCATGAAGTTTCTGAAAAAATTGCTACATGGGAATGAAAAGCACCAGTCTATTTGTTCAGTTATTCTGGTTGCAGCAGGTAGTGCAAGCAGAATGGGCGGTATCAATAAAGTTATGTATGAGTTGGATGGGACGCCAGTTATCATTCATAGTTTGCGTCCCTTTGAGGAATCCAGATTGATAGAGGAAATTGTCGTGGTGGCCCGACGCGAAAGTATGGTAGAGATTGGGCAACTTTGCAAGAGCTATGGAATATCCAAAGTGAGCAAGGTATTGCCCGGTGGAGAAAGCCGGATGGAGTCAGTGCAGATCGGGCTGAATGAAGTGAATGCTTCAGCAGATCTGATTGCTATCCATGATGCAGCAAGACCTTTTATATGTCGGGAAGTTTTAGAGGAAGCTGTTCTACAAGCGGAGTTGACGGGCGCAGCAGCGCCTGGGATTCCAGTCAAAGACACCATCAAGGTAACAGAAAGAGGATTAGTTCAAAGTACGCTACAGAGGGATACCTTGTTTGCCATTCAGACACCGCAAGTGTTTGAGGCTTCTTTAATTAAGGCGGCTATCTCGAAAGCCGTACAGGACGGAGTAAGCTTAACAGATGACTCATCAGCGGTGGAACGACTTGGATTTTCTGTTGCTGTGACGGCCGGAAGTGAGGAAAACATCAAACTCACAACGCAGAATGACCTGATTTTAGGAGAGGCCATTCTATCAGGGAGGAACTGGCATTGAGGATTGGACACGGGTATGATGTACATCGATTGGTGTCGAAACGGAAACTGATCTTAGGGGGAATAGAGATCCCGCACCATTGTGGCCTCATGGGGCATTCGGACGCGGATGTGTTAACGCACGCGGTTATGGATGCTTTGTTAGGTGCTGCAGCATTGGGAGACATTGGGCAGCACTTTTCGGACATGGATGCGCAGTACGCAGGGGTTTCTAGTATGGTACTTCTAGAACGGGTTATGGAGCTTTTGCGCCGTGACCGTTGGACTGTAGAGAATATCGATGCGACCGTGATAGCTCAGGAACCGAAACTGGCGGCATTTATCCCGGAGATGCGACAAAGTTTTTCCAAGCATATTGGCATTCCAATCTCGCGAATTAATATTAAAGCGACGACTGAGGAAGGTCTGGGGTTTTCTGGGAAAGAGTATGGGATGGCTGCACATGCTGTCGTTCTATTGGAAGAGTTACAGATAAAGTGATAGGCAAAACGCTCCTCACACACATACAATGAATGTGAGAGGAGCGTTTCTGTTATGGTTTATTATTTGATTATGTGCAGATCATTAACCTATGCACAGAGAATTGTCCACACATTAGACCGGGCGGGTATCAACGCATGGCTGGTTCGCTCTCCGGCTAGCGTGTCTCCCTCAGGTTGTAGTTACTCGGTCAAGATTGCACAAAAAAGCTTATCCAAAACACTTGCTGTGATGAACCGCTTTCAATTGCCTTATGTTGGCATTTATGTTGGATCGGCAGATCAGGGGTATCAGGAGGTGGAGCTGTGATCTATTTTGACAGCGCTGCCACTACCTTGCAAAAGCCCAAATCCGTGAGCAAAGCTGTTGCTTTTGCCATGGAAAAAATGGCAAGTTCTGGACGAGGGGATTCATCGGCTTCGCTGTCGGCCTCGGAAGTGATGCTTACCTGCCGTGAGACGGCTGCGAAGCTATTTGGTGTCCCTGAACCGGAACAGGTTGTTTTTACCTTTAATGCGACCCATGGCCTGAATATCGCAATTAAATCGCTTGTAAAGTCAGGTCAAAGGGTTTTGATTTCAGGGTATGAGCATAATGCGGTGAGCCGACCCATAGCATCAATACCCGGGATTGAAGTTTTGGTGTTAGATACCCCTCTTTTTGAACCCGAAGTATTTGTAGAACGATTAGAGAAAGAATTGCGTGCAGGGGTAGATGTGGTCATTTGCACCCATGTCTCAAATGTATTTGGTTATATTTTACCTGTTGATGAAGTGGCACATCTTTGTAGAGAGTGGAACGTGCCACTCATTGTAGATGCGTCTCAAGCTGCTGGAACCATTCCGATTAATATGGAGGCGCTTCAAGCAGCCTTTATTGCAATGCCTGGACACAAAGGGCTTTATGGACCACAGGGAACAGGTCTTTTGTTGTGCGGACAAAAAGGAGAACCTCTCCTGCACGGCGGAACAGGTAGCTTATCTTTTTTGCAGGGAATGCCCGACTTTCTCCCTGACCGCTTGGAAGCAGGTACTCACAATGTATCTGGAATCGCGGGGCTTTTGCAAGGCCTGCGTTTCGTTGAGCAGAAAGGAGAAACCACCATTTTCCTTCATGAGCACAAGTTAAAGACGGCAGCGGCTAAGGGCCTCAGTGAGATCCCTGGGATAGAAGTGTTTTATGCGCAGAAAGGTGATCTTCAGGCTGGCGTCCTATCCTTCCGCATGGAAGGACACGACTGTGCAGAAGTTGGTGAATACCTTAGCCGGCATCAGATTGCGGTTCGCACAGGTTTGCATTGCGCACCTTTGGCACATCAATCGGCAGGTACGGAAAAAACGGGAACGGTTCGTCTCAGTTTCTCTGCTTTTAATCATATGCAGCAACTTGAGCGGTTTTTAGATCAGATGCGCCGGTTTTCTAATTAATAGGTAAACAAGTCAAGGGACGGGAAGCGTTTTTCAAAGAAAAACGCTTCCCGTCTCACGTTAATAGCAACAACTCAAAGTAAAATTTCCACCGGGCTCAGTCTTGTCAAATGCCTCAAAATCAAGTATAATAAACCGAATAGACATATTGTAGCTTCCGCTTAACTGCTACCGTTGGATCAGCCGGTTTTTATGAGAAGCAAGAAGGGGAGGGAATACCGTTTATGGATATGGTCCTGACAGCGTTTACAGCGGTTTTGGGATATCTCCGACTTGTCCAATTGACTGATGTGATTGACATGGCCGCTGTGGCTTATGTGATTTATAAGGGTATGACTCTTCTTCGGAAGAGTAGTGCAGCTCAGGTAGCAAAAGCGCTTGCATTTATTGTTGTAACCCTGTGGCTTTCCTATCAACTCAATTTGAATGTGGTGAACTTTATTTTGGGGAAAGCGATGCAGTTAGGCCTATTGGCCTTGGTGATCGTATTCCAACCAGAAATTCGTCGATTTCTGGAACAGATCGGAAGCAATGACTTTGGAAATTTCTGGGGGCTCAGAGAAGCCCCAGTTAGTGAAATTGAGAACGCCATTCGGGAAACAGTTGCAGCTTATACCGTTTTATCAAAAGACCGTGTCGGTGCACTCACTGTGTTTGAACGAAGAAATCCATTGGATTCCATTATAGAATCCGGAACAGTCATGGATTCGACTGTTTCCGGTGAGCTGATGAAGAATATTTTTTATCCAAAAGCGCCACTTCATGATGGTGCAGTTGTGATTCGAAAAGGAAGGGTAGCTGGTGCCGCCTGCATGTTGCCGCTATCAACAAATATGAATTTAAGCCGTGATCTTGGTATGCGTCATAGAGCAGGAATTGGCATTAGTGAACATTCGGATGCAATTGTTGCAATTGTATCTGAAGAGACGGGAACCATTTCTGTTGCCAGCAGTGGACGGTTAAAGCGTCATCTTGCACCGGAAACCTTGGAGCGCGTATTGCGAAACGAACTACTTCCACATGAGACAGCGACTTCAAAAGCTAATAAAAGCAAGTTGGTTGCTTTTTTCAAGAGGAGAGGCGGGACAGCATGAGTGATTTGGTCAGAAGCGGAAAAAGATTTAATATTGTAGTTTCCATTCTGATTGCTGTTCTTCTCTGGTTTTATGTTGTCAATGTAGAAAATCCGGTGGGAGATACGATGCTTTCCAATGTTCCAATTGTGTTACAAGGCGAGGATGTACTGAGAGAAAAGGGACTCATTGTGACGGACCTTAGTCGAGAAACAGTGAATCTTAAGGCTGATGGGAAGCGGAAAACATTTTTGACTCTATACCGCAGCAACGTCATGATTAACGTGGACGTTTCTGACATCGATCAGATTGGAGACCATCAACTCAAAGGTAAGGTGATGCCGGATTCCTTGCGTGCAGATACGAGTATCAATCTATCGGAAAAGGATAACTTGTCTGTGATGGTAACCGTTAAGAAACTGGCCAGTAAGGAAGTTCCAGTCGAGGGTAAATTTATCGGTGATGTTGCGAGTGGGTTCGAGGCAGAACCTGTTCAGGTGAATCCAAACAAGATTGAGGTGCGTGGTCCAGAAGAAGTAATTGAAAAAATTTCTCATGCCACTGTATTGCTCGAAGGGGAGTTTGTGAAGGATAATATTAATGAGGATGCACCCTTTGTTCTCATGGATGAACAGAATAACGTCATTCAGGACAAAAGTGTGAGTTATCACACCCAAACAATTGCCGCTTTTTTACCTGTGGTCAGGGTATTTGATGTGTCACTAAAAGTTGAGATAAAAAGTGGTGGTGGGGCGACCGCAGAGGACGCGGTTTTGACAATTTCACCCAGTATCGTGAAGCTTTCTGGATCAGAAGACAAGCTGAGGAATCTGAAAGAGTTATCTTTGGGAGAAATTGATCTGGCAGAGGTCTTCCAAAATAAGAGTCAAACATTTCCAATTCCATTTCCAGAAGGGATGGAAAACCGCAGTGGCGTGAAGGAAGCTACAGTGAGCGTTACGATTGAGCACTTATCAATGAAGTCGATCACAGCGAATCAAATTACCATCATGAATGCTCCAGATGGCCACGAGGTTTCTCTTGTTGATGGTTCCCTACAAGTCTGGGTTCGTGGGAAACAGGCAGAGCTCGACCGTTTGTCGGGCGATAACATTCGAGTGCTGGTTGATCTCACTGGAACCAAATTCAAAAAAGGTCAGCAACGTGCAAAAGCAACCGTTTATTTGGAAGGAATCTCCGATGTAGGCATTCTGGGGACCAATTATAGTGTTGCGATAGTAATGAAATAATCACGAGAAGACGAGGTAGTTATGACGCAGATTGCAACGGTATTGAAAATGAATAACACTGGAATGGCAGAGGTACAGGTGACCAGGAAGACCGCCTGTGGACATGATTGTTCCAAATGTGCGGGATGTAAACAAGTAGTGATCGGAGATACGGTCATTGAGGTCAAGAATGAGTTAAACGCTAAACCAGGTGACTTAGTGGTAATCGAGAGCAAAAGTTCAAAAATTCTTACGGCAGCTATGATTG
>JAQSXW010000021.1 GCA_029256465.1 Evtepia sp. | reverse complement strand
CGTCCATCTGGCGGAGGGATATGAACCATCGGAAGAACTGAGGAAGGAACTTTTAAAGTTTCATAATAATACCTGTACCGGCTTCAAAAAAATTCAGGAGTTGGAGTTTGTATCGGGATTTCTTCGAAACAGCAACGGGAAAATCATCCGCAATCAATTTGCCCGTTGAGGGAAGCTGTGCTACCTTAAGGGAATGGAGTTATGTTTTTTTCGAATACCGCATAAACTGAATGGACAAACTGGAAGGAGGCGAACCGGTTGCGCAAGGTCATATTGACAGCCGTGATTGTTACCCTATTATTCTTTTTCATTCCCATGTTATTGCCTGGCCCTGATTCTGCAGCACCGAAAGGGGCAGTACCTGAGACGACCACAAACAATCTATCTGGTGGGAAAAAGTTACGGGTGCTGTTAGACGGGGAAATCCATGAGATGGATACCAATGAATACATTTGGGGAGTCGTGGCGGCGGAAATGCCAGCATCGTTTGAACTGGAGGCGCTCAAGGCGCAAGCGGTGGCGGCCCGAACTTATGCCGTTCAGAAAAGTCAGCTTGGGAAAGCAAACCATCCTGATGCGGATGTATGCGGAGACTCCACCTGCTGTCAGGCGTACATATCTCCAGAAAAAGCGGCCAAAAACTGGGGAGCCAATGCGGAGGCATATAACAAAAAGATTACTCAGGCAGTGGCTGAGACGGGCAGTCAGGTGATAGTATACGATGGACAACTCATCACGGCGGTATTTCATTCCAGCTCTTCGCAGGAAACGCTTGACTCTGTGGAGGTGTGGGGTGGCAACTTGCCGTATTTGGTGGGAGTAAAAAGTCCAGAAGGAGACGAGGTGCCCAACTATCATACGGAAGTGACGGTTGCGGGAGAGGAGTTTCGCAAAACCTTTTTGGCTGCTCATCCAGATGCGGTGCTGGGTGGAGCTCCGTCCCAGTGGTTTGGAGAGGCGGTTCGCACCTCTGGCGGTAGTGTAAACCAGATTACCATTGGTGGTGTAGTGGTCAAGGGCACGGAGGTGCGAAGCTTATATAAGCTGCGTTCCGCTTGCTTTACTGTAGAACCGAAAGAAAACCAGGTGATCTTTCGTGTGACCGGGAATGGGCACGGTGTGGGCATGAGCCAATACGGGGCTAACACCATGGCCAAACAAGGCAAATCCTATCAGGATATTCTGACCTGGTACTATACGGGGGTTAAGGTAGAAAACTGTCCGGAAAACATGTGGAAATCTTGACAATTATGATACAATTGAGCGAGAAAAACGACCCATTATTTCCATCTGAATACAGAAAGAGAAGAGGGGGACGATGTTATGGTTACCACTTACGATGCCATTATTTTAGGCTGCGGAGAAGCTGGGGTATTTGCTGGTTATGAATTGATTCACCAGAACCCTGGACTAAATATCCTGATTGTGGATCAGGGCCAGGATATCTACAAGCGGAGCTGTCCAATTGTGTCAGGGAAAACGCGGGAGTGCACTGACTGCAAGGTCTGCCATACCATGTGTGGCTTTGGCGGAGCTGGGGCCTTTTCCGATGGGAAATATAATTTCACTACTGCCTTTGGCGGCTGGCTGACTGACTTTATGCCAGAGGCGGAGGTTTTATCGCTCATTGACTATGTGGACAAGATTAATGTGTTACATGGTGCGACTGATCAGATGTATTCCACAGATACACCGGAGGCCAAGGACCTGCAGAAACGGGCCCTGGAGCATGATCTCCATTTGCTGCAGGCGAAAGTCAAGCATTTGGGGACGGAGAATAATCTGCGCATTCTCACCAATCTTTATGAGGGACTAAAGGATAAGCTCACCTTCCGGTTTCAAACTGCAATCACCACGGTGAGTAAGGGGGAGGGTGGGTATGCCCTAGATACCGCAAATGGGGAACGGTTTCTTTGTAAGTGGCTGATTGCGGCCCCAGGGCGTTCCGGTGCAGAATGGTTTTCGGAACAATGCCTTGCACTGGGTTTAACTCTCATTAATAATCAAATTGATATCGGAGTTCGGGTGGAACTTCCTGCATTGGTGTTTGAGCACATCACCGATGTGGTTTATGAGTCTAAGCTCATTTACCGCACCAAACAGTATGGGGATAAGGTGCGGACCTTCTGCATGAATCCTTACGGACATGTGGTTTCGGAAAATGTGGAGGGAATCCATACTGTGAATGGGCACAGCTATTCCGATCCGTCTCTGCGAAGCCAGAACACCAACTTTGCCCTTTTGGTTTCCAATCGCTTTACTGAACCCTTTAATCAGCCTTACCGCTATGGGAAACACATTGCTTCCCTTTCAAATATGCTGGCAGGTGGAATCCTAGTGCAGCGTTTTGGAGATTTGATTCGCGGTGTGCGAAGTAACGAACACCGGATGTCCAAGTCTACCACCAAGCCAACCTTAACAGCTGCGATTCCTGGGGATCTGTCTCTGGCACTGCCCAAGCGGCAGTTAGATGACATCATTGAAATGATTTATGCGCTGGACAAGCTGGCTCCCGGTACCGCTAACTATGACACTTTGCTTTACGGTGCGGAGGTGAAGTTCTACTCCGCGCGTCTGCAGCTCACAAAGGAACTAGAGACCCAATTGCCCAACTTTTTTGCTGCCGGAGACGGAGCAGGGGTCACAAGAGGGTTGGCACAAGCAGGGGCTTCCGGAGTGAAGGTAGCGCAAGTGATCTCTCAGCGAATTCAGGCGGGATTGTAACAGAGAGTTTGAATCTGTCTTTGTGCGATCTGACGATGCATGTTTTAGACGGATATTCATTTTTTGCAAAAAGCACAGTGGAAAGCAGGGAAAACAAAAAGCAGGTTTTTCAGAGGTTATGCACATTTTCCACAGAGTTATGCACATTTTCAAAAGAATGTAGATATGCATCCAGAAGTGGAAGCGCTCTTTGTCAAGGGGAAAATTAACGGCGTAATTAACAAAGTTTCGAGGGGGAGTTCCATGCCAGATTTGATTGCAGCCATAGCCACAGCGCTTTTGCCCAGCGGGGTTGGAATCATCCGGTTATCCGGGGACGGAGCAGCGGATGCGGCCGAAAAAATTTTTCGCCCCCAGAGTGGAAAACCGCTTTCGTACTACCCAGATCGAAGCTTGATTTTCGGTGAAGTTTATGATGAGCAGGGTGAAATGATTGACCGAGGTTTGGCTTTCTTGAGCCATGCTCCACATAGCTATACTGGAGAGGAAACAGCGGAACTTCATTGCCATGGGTCTCCTATGGTGCTGACCCTCGTGCTGGAGGCCCTATTTGCCGTTGGTGCCAGGCAGGCACTTCCAGGGGAATTTACCAAGCGGGCATTTTTAAACGGCAAGCTAGACCTTGCTCAAGCAGAGGCCGTGATTGATCTCATTGACGCAGAAACGCCAGCTGCCGCCCGCTACGCCGCAGGACAGCTAGAAGGAACCCTCTCCCGCTTGGTAGAAGAGATCTATGGAGGGCTTGTAAATACGCTGGCGCATTTTTATGCGGTGTTGGACTATCCAGATGAGGATATCGATCCATTTCGAGAAGAAACCATTCGGGAGGCACTGCAGGCTGGTCTTGACCGCATAGAGGAGCTGCTTTCCACCTATCATCGGGGCAGGCAGATTACTTATGGTGTTCCCTGCGCCATCATCGGCAGACCAAACGTAGGGAAATCCTCGCTCCTGAACGCAATGGCAGGATATCAGCGTGCTATAGTCACCGAGATTGCCGGTACGACCCGAGATACCATAGAAGAGCGGGTGACCTTGGGAGGTGTACTGCTACGTCTCATAGACACAGCGGGTCTGCGAGAGACGGAAGATCTGGTGGAGCAGATGGGTGTTGCCAGAAGCCGTGCTGCAGCTGAGGAAGCAGAGCTTAGCTTCCTGGTGCTGGATGGGTCCATGCCACTGAATGGCGAGGATTGGGAAGCAATCGCATTGGCGAAAAAATCGGCAAATACCATCTGCGTGATCAACAAGGCGGACCTTGAGCCTGCATTTGAAGTATCCGCATTGCAGGGGGACTTTTCTAGCGTTTGCAGGGTAAGTGCGGCTACTGGTACAGGTTTACAGGAACTCGAGAAGGTCGTGGCAGAACTATTTCCTTTTGGGCGGAAAACGGGATCTGCCCCCTTCTTAACCAACGCCCGGCAATACGCTGCCGCGGAAAGGGCCAAGGACTGCCTCGTCCGTGCCCGTGACGGCTTATTTGAAGGCCTTCCGCCCGATCTGGTGCTCACCGATGTTGAAGGAGCACTGGCGTCTTTGGGTGAGCTGACAGGTAGAACCATACGGGATGACATTACCGATCGAATTTTTCAGCGATTTTGCGTAGGAAAATGAAAAGCTAAAAGCGCTGTCATGCACAACCCGAGGGCTGTGGACAGCGCTTTTAGCTTTTTTCTTCAAATTGGGCACCGCAAGCACGGCAGGCCACTTGGATTTTTCCTTTTCCACGGGGGACGCGGAGCGGTTGACCGCAGTTGGGGCATTTAAAATACCGGTGTTCTTTATCGGCGATCACCGTGCGGCGGAAACGGAACCAACGTATGATCGACTGGAACAGCGCAAGAAAGCGGGCATTTTCCATTTGCCGTTTGACCTGGTTAGAGGAGAAGAAGCGAAAGAGACTGTAAGCTAAAATCAGATAAGCGGGAATGGCGAGAGGAAGAAAACCAGTCATTCGCACGATACTTCTTAGAATAAAAAACAAAATGAGTAGGAATATCGTATAATGGTCGAAACCCGCCCGGGTCATCATAAAGTGTTTCAGGCGACTGGTCAAAAATACATCATCTCCATATCGTTGCAAAAAGGAACTAGGATGTCTTTGGAGTTTACTATATCATTATAATCAGAATTGATGACCAGTCAAGGAAAGAATCGTAAATATTGTGTGAATTATAACGGGACAAGTAGGAAAATTTAAGGTATTTTGGCAAAAGAAAGGCTGGGCTTTAGGTGCTGCTCCTGAACAAGGAGTGCAATCAGTTGCTCGACATGTTCTGCAATCGAAGGGTCTCCGTTACGATCGTACTCTCGAAAAATGAAGTCTGCATGGCGCGTGTATAACGGGGTGCGTTCCCGATACAGCTCTAGAAGGGTTGTTCCCTTTGGAATGGCCACGCCTCGTACTTCAAGGTTTTGTAACCTTGCCTCGATGGAGGCGAAGGGGACGGAAAGGAAGATGCAGAGGCCTAGGGACTTTAAGTGAGCCATAGCCGTTTCGGAATAAACCACACTGCCGCCGGTGGCAATCACGGTTTCCTCTGGATGTAAGGAGAGGATAGCACTTTCTTCTTTCTCCAAGAAAGCAGAGATGCCTTCTCGGTTGATGGTTTCTTGCAAGGGCTCTCCCAATTGTGCCTGCAGGACATCATCGGTATCAAGGAAAAAAGACCCCAGTCTTTCAGCCAAGAGCTGACCTAGGGTACTTTTCCCCGAAGCGGGCATGCCGATCAAAATTAAATTTGGTTTCATCTGAATGCGTCTCGCTTTCCTGAGCTGTTTCAAAAGTTAGGTTGTAGCCGAACACTGACTTCTCCCGAGGAAAGGGATTCCGTGCTGCCGTCAGGAAGCTGAACCCGCAGGCGAAAGTCTTCCTCTAAGTCTAATGCGACTGCTTCCTGCCGGGTTCCACTTCTGAGAATGTAGATGGGCTTACCCAGTATCAAGGAACGAGCGCGGTAGGCATCAAAATAGGATTTTTGAGTCAAATTTGGATATTCTGCTAGAAAAAGATTCAAAACCTCGGCGGCAAGGATGCTACGTAGATCCAGACCGGGAATTGGCCCACTCAGGACCGTACCGATCACATCATTCAGGTCTTCGGGAATGGTTTCCTTACCAGGAAACACATTGATTCCGATGCCTAAGATGGCGTAATGAAGGCCCCCGCTTTCCAAATCCAGAGACGCTTCCGTGGAGATGCCGCAGACTTTTTTTCCGTGACAGAATACGTCGTTAACCCACTTGATCTGGCTTTCTACTCCGGTATGCTTTTCAATGGCTTTGCAAACCGCAACCGCCGCACAGGTGGTGATGCAGAGGGACTCTTGCGCGGTGAATCGGGGCCGCAGTAGAAGACTCATATACACTCCACCACCCGGAGGAGAGTGAAAGCTGCGTCCAAGACGTCCTTTGCCTGCTGTTTGGGTTTCTGCAAAAACCACCGTTCCTTCCGGGGCCCCCTCTTCCGCCTGCTTTCGGAGGAGCGCATTGGTAGAGCTAAGCTCCGGATAAACCTCTAGGTTGAGCGGTCCAGTCGTCAAGTACTGTCCGACGCTTTGAGGAGATAGTACATTATTCTCCTGAGATAGGAGATAGCCACGGTTCGGTACAGCGGTAATCGTGTGACCCGATTCCTGAAGTTGTCGGATGGCTTTCCAAACGGAATTCCGGCTGACGGAAAGTTCCTTTGCAAGCGCTTCCCCCGAGATATAAACGCCACGATTCTGTTCTAACACCGAAAGCACCTGGTCCTTGACCTTCATAGCGAATCCTCCCTGCGGTTTCTTTAAAATTTAATTATAACCGCAAGAGTTCGCCGTGCAAAGGCTTTTCTCCAGAATGGCAGGAAAAAGTTCAATTATAGATGAAGATGTGGGGAGAGACGACGAATGAGCAGTAAGGCTAGTAGCAGTTTAAAAAGGTCCGGGAGCAGGAAGGGAAAGACGCATAAGCCCAAAACGGTAAAAAAGCTCATTGCACCTGTGCTGTTAGTATAGACCAGCAAAAACCAAGCAGATCCAAACGCGTAAAGAAGGAGTAGACCCAAAACCATGGAAAGAGCCATGATCCAGGGTTTTGTTCCAAGTAATTTGGTTAGTAGCCAGTAGAGTAGGCCCATCACGATGAAACCGACGAGATATCCACCCGTGCTTCCCAGTAAAATGCCAATACCGCCTTGGAAACCAGAAAAGATCGGCAGTCCAAAAAGGCCCAAAAGGAGATAGGAAAGAATGGCAAGGGTTCCTCTCTTTCCGCCGAGCAGACCAAGTACGGCAAAGACTGCAAAGGTCTGCATGGTGAAGGGAATGGCAGTGGGGATGGCAATCCAAGAACAAACAGCAATGAGCGCGACGGAAAGGGCGATATATGCCAAAGATCTAGTGCCCGAAGACTTTCCAGCAGAATTCATGATTGACTCCTTTGTAATCCAAAATTTTGCCCATTGTAGCACGGGGAAAACAGAATGTCAACCAAGAAGAAACGAAAAGGTGACAATAGGAAAATGATAATTCCCGGCGAAACGATAGTTCCAACCGGGAACAGAAGAACAACGGTTACGATTTTAACCGTTGCATATGAAGAATGACCGCTTGGGCACATTGGCCGGTGAAAAAACCGGTGATAATACCACAAAGTAGCAGGATGGGTGCGTAAACCAAAATGGAGGGCGTGCCTGTGATCCAAACTGCAATGGCAAGCTGTCCAATGTTATGAGCAATGGCACCGAAAATGCTGAGAATCCAGATCTGTTTTGTGGAAAAGAGCGGTTTCATGAGTGCCATTAAGAGGAAGCAAAGAGTCCCACCTGCTAGACTATACAGCATTGCCATGAGGTTACCGGCTACAAAATTGCCCAGAAGAATCCGGATTAGGAGGACAAACCCAGCGTCCCGACGCCCCATAGTACAGAGTGCGAAGAGGATGACCACGTTGGAAAGCCCCAGCTTCAATCCCGGGATAGGGACAGGAACCGGAATTTGTGCTTCGACGACAAAGATAATAAGTGCCGTTGCCGAAAGCATGGAAATAAAGGTCAATTGTCGGGTTTTCATTGTGTCACCCCGTCTAATGGTTCTCGATCCGTATGGGTGACCTGTACCACCAGCTTATTTGGTAGGCAGACGATGGGGTCCTTCGTTTCACAAGTGGGTCCGTGACGGACGCAGACTTGGTCTGGGCAACTCGCCTCAGAGACCCATACCTCTCCTTGCTTGATCGTCACCACATTATAGCCACCGTTTTCGGATGGGATTCGGATGGTTTTATCCTGATTTAAAGGCAGGGAGTGAATGAGAGCTCCGTCCTGATAGATCTCAACCTTGTCTCCGGTTTGCTTCAGGAAGTGGATGAGAATAAGAGATGCCAACGACAGAACGGCGATGGCACCAATTACGAAGAGCCAAACACGATTTTGTTTCATAAGCAATTCACCAAAAAAGGAGAAGCGATGCTCCGTTTCCAAGTTAATTAAAAAGAGAACCGAACTCTTTGAGGTTTCGGTTCTCTTTCCTGGTGCCGGTGGCCGGACTCGAACCGGCACGCTGTTGCCAGCGGTGGATTTTGAGTCCACTACGTCTACCAATTCCATCACACCGGCGTGATGATGAGACTTGTTGTCAGAACTGACGAGCATCATTATAGCATAGTTACGAAGAAATAATCAAGTGCGGATTGAAAGAAATTACAACTTTTTATTTCCACTTCGAATAAAGGGATTTGCTGACAGATCTGCGCCTTTTTCGAAAATAATCATAGGAAAACGAAAAAAAATATGATATGATAAACGGTGTGCGATTGCAGATTCAAACACAAGGAGAAAGGAGCTGCAACATGAAAAGAAACGCATGGAAACTGATGCTGCTGGCAGGTCTTTTGCTTTGCCTGTCTGGCTGTATGTTTCGCGGGGGCGACGAGCTGTTTTATATTCCCCGAACCTCGGATACGAATCTGAAGCTTCAGGAAAAAATTAAATCGGCAATGGGGAATGCAGAGGCCATTTCTCCCATAAGTGGAAGTAATACCCAGGCCATTCAATTGGTCGACCTTGATTGTGACGGGACCAAGGAGGCGGTGGCCTTTTTTCGGGACGGATCAGCGGAGCGGCCACTCAAGATTGTCATTTTCAAGCAGGGGGAAGATGGAAACTATGAACCCTATACCCAGATTGAGGGAGCCGGTTCCGATATAGAGTCCATTGATTACAAAGATACGATTGGCGGCGGAGAACTGGAGATCCTAGTGAGCTGGCAGGTTACCCCTACGGTGCACACTTTAGTTGTATACAGTGTGAGTGATAATCAACCGGTAGAACTGATGCAAAGCGGGTATACCCGTTACTTGGCAGAAGATTTAAACGGAGACAGCAAAATGGAACTTTTACTGGTTCAGATTGATAGCAGCAACCCCATTGTGAACCGTGTGGAGATGTATGCAGGAACTGAGGGTGCGCTGGAGCTTAACTCTTCTGCCCCTCTTTCTCAAGGAATTGTTTCGCTGCAACTCTGGGAGGCCGGCTATTTAAAAGAGAAGGTTCCGATGATGATGGTGACTTGTGAATATGGAGAAAATAACCACATTACGGATGTGTTTTGTCTAACGGAAGCTGGTCTTAAAAACATTACTTTGAACGGCGCGAATAGAACGAGCACGGGAACAATTCGTCATTACACAGGCATTGGGCCTTCAGATATTAATCAGGACGGAATCACAGAGATTCCGATTACGCAAAGCATTCCGAGTTATCAAAACACTACGGTGGCAGAAAATTTCTGGAAGATCACTTGGAAGCAATACGATCGCAATGGAACAGAGTATCCGGTTCTGTCCACCTATCACAACAACAGTGATCGCTGGTACTTGGAACTGCCGGAAAAATGGGAAAATGTGATCACCCTGAGCCGTCCGGAGCATACTACAGTTGGAGAACGAGCAATGGTGTTCTCTTATTGGGCAGGAGATCCCAAGATAGCACCAGAGCCGTTTTTAATAATTTACCGACTGACCGGAAACAACCGGGACAACCATGCTGCCAAAGATAACCGTTTTACGTTAGGAGCAGACAGTGAAACCGTGTATGCGGCGGAGTTCGTGCAGGGAAGCT
>JAQSXW010000020.1 GCA_029256465.1 Evtepia sp. | reverse complement strand
CGTTGTTCCGAGGACAATTGTAACGGTATTCTTATCCATGGTCACCTTGGCGCCAAGTGCTTCCATCAGGGCACGAACCGGTACCATGGTGCTGCCGTTTTGAAGCTCCGGCACGGCATCGGGAAATGCGATGCACTTATCATTGAGCTTGACGTTGATTTGGTTCAGCTTACCGCCAGCCTTTACAATCGCCTTATTCACACTCTCCTGAGTCTGTGCTTGGTAGGCAGCAGCATCATACAGAACGTCAGGCTCACCCGCTGCCATAGCGGGAATTACCATACTGGCCATCATAGCCAATGCCAACAGAAATCCAACGAATTTTTTCATTATATTGCCTCCTTATATTTGTTCACTTTTTCTTTCTATCTGCTAAGAAATATCTGCAAGTTCCAGATATCGATAGCCATTTTCTGCAATATGCTCCTTTCTCCCCGACAGATTGTCCCCTAATAAAAGATCAAAGGCCGCAGCAGTGGCTTCTGCCTCCTCTGGCATAACCTTGATGAGCCGTCTGGTTCCGGGGTTCATCGTTGTGAGATGCATCATCTCCGGTTCATTCTCACCCAAACCTTTGGATCTTTGAATGGTATGCTTTTTCCCGTCCAGAGATGCCACAACTTGGTTCTTCTCCCGATCAGAATAGGCAAAAAAAGTTTTGTTGCCAGTACTAATCTCATATAGAGGTGACTCCACAATATAGACATAACCATTTTGAATAAGCGTGGGAGTCAGTCGGTATAGCATAGTTAAAATGAGGGTGCGAATTTGGAAGCCGTCGACATCGGCATCCGTACAGATGACCACCTTATTCCAGCGCAGGTTTTGCAGATTGAAGGTCGTCATATCCTTGGTTTTTCCAAAGTCAGCTTCTACACCACAGCCCAATACCTTGATCAGGTCAGTAATAATCTCGTTTTTAAAGATTTTAACATAGTCTGCCTTCAAACAATTCAGAATCTTGCCGCGAATCGGCATGATTCCCTGAAAGTCGGCGTCCCGGCTGAGCTTACAGGCGCCCAACGCAGAATCACCCTCCACGATATACAGTTCTCGCCGGTTCACATCCTTGGTTCGGCAGTCCACAAACTTCTGCACCCGGTTGGAGAGATCCAGATTCCCTACTAGGATCTTGCTTTTCAGTGTCAATCTCGCTTTTTCTCCAGCCTCTCGGCTACGCTTATTGACAAGGACTTGATCTGCGACCCGTTCGGCCGCTTGCGGATTTTCTATGAAATAAATTTTAAGCTTTTCCCGCAGGAATTCCGTCATTCCCTCTTGGATAAACTTGTTATTGACCGCCTTTTTGGTCTGGTTCTCATAGGAGGTTTGTGTCGAGAAGTTATTGGAGACAAAAATCAGGGAGTCCTGAATGTCTGCCCACGTGATCTTGCTCTCATTCTTGGTGTATTTGTTATTTTGACGCACCCAAGCATCGATGGCGGATAAGAAAGCAGAACGCATCGCTTTTTCCGGTGCACCCCCATGCTCCAGCCAAGAGGAGTTGTGATAATGCTCAATGAGCCTGACCCGGTTAGAAAAGCAAAAGGCTGCCGACAACTTGAGTTTATACTCAGGCTTGTCCTCTCGATCCCTACCCTTTCTCTCTCCTGCCCAAAACTGATGCTGGGTCAGTGCGTCTTCACCGGTAAGCTCCGCCACATAGTCCTCAATGCCATGTTCGTAGAGAAACTCTTGCTCCTCAAACCCATGTTCCGTCTGATTTCGAAACAGAAACGTGACCCCTGCGTTCACCACCGCTTGACGCCGCAGCGCATCAGTAAAATAGTCGACCGGAATCTCCGTTTCCGTAAATACCTCCAAATCGGGTCGCCAGAAAATCCGGCTTCCGGTTTTCTTTCGATCTGCGGGAGACACCTGAAGCTCTCCGACAATGGAACCCTTTTCAAAGTGAAGGTCATAGCGTTTCCCATCCCTCCGAACCGTAACGTCCATGAATTCCGAGGCATATTGAGTTGCACAGGCACCCAGACCATTTAGTCCCAGGGAGTATTCATAGTGATCACCCTGCAAATTGTCGTATTTTCCCCCGGCATACAGCTCGCAGAACACCAGCTCCCAGTTATACTTCCCCACTTTTTCATTCCAGTCCAGCGGACAGCCACGTCCGAAGTCTTCCACTTCGATGGACCGATCCCTGTAACGTGTGACAACAATCTTGGTTCCATATCCTTCTCTGGCTTCGTCAATGGCATTGGAGAGAATCTCAAA
This sequence comes from Evtepia sp., assembly GCA_029256465.1. Taxonomy (GTDB): domain Bacteria; phylum Bacillota; class Clostridia; order Oscillospirales; family Oscillospiraceae; genus Evtepia. The sequence continues at coordinate 7,679 of JAQSXW010000020.1, read as the reverse complement.
CACTGCATGCTCGCAGCCTTCCAAACCGTCAGATCCAAAAATAACGCCTGGGCGTTTCCTGACTCGATCTGCACCTTCCAACACTGAGATGGAATCGTTTCCATACTCCGTCTTACTCTTTCCTTTTGGCATAGCCTGCATGTCTCCCCTAATCTGGACTTGATAAAAATGTCTTTGATGCCAGTTTCATTCTTCTGCTAGTTTACCGAAAATCTCCTGCAGTGTCAAGAATCCCCGTTTCGTGCATCATTTCAAATCATGCATCCGTATGAAATCAGTCATATTTGTTAACACTAGCCATACACTAAAAACATAAGGACACGTTCTTAAGGAGGCCCATATGAAAAAGTCGACCCGCTTCTCTTCTCGGTCAAAAAAGCAGAGTTTCCTATTCGGCGAGGAACGGCGCACCTTGCTCCGAAACCTGGAGGAGACCAAGAGAGAGCTAGACCTTGCCTATATCGGCTTCAATCAATGCTCTGACCCGGATCTCATTGAGTTTTACCTCTATGAAATCAATGCCCTGCGCGCCCAGCATACCTATCTACTGCGCCGTATCAAAGCGTTAGATTCCAACACCTCATCCGCGCAGCCTAATGCCCCTGCGCCAACTCCTAACCAACCATTCCAAAATTCCTAAGGAGGAACTCATATGGACGTACTTTCTTGGGGAAATCTCTGGCCAGGAGCGCTCCTCTTTGGATTGCTCCTGCTCCTGATTTTCCAAAAGCCAATAAAATGGCTTCTCCGTTTGCTACTCCGTAGCGCCGCAAGCCTGCTCCTTCTGATTCTTTGGGGTAGTTCGGGGCTTCTACCCAGCCTTGCCCTTGGTGCAAATTGCTTCAACGCCTTAACCCTAGGTCTCCTTGGCGCACCGGGATTTGGCCTGCTTTTACTCTTCCGCTGGCTGTCCTTTACATAATTATCCTACTTAATATATAGGTATATTTACTATATATTCAACGTTTATTTTTCTTGACTTTTCCATTCCACAAGGAGCAAACTATACACTGGAGGCACTACAAATGTCCATCTATCGGCAAAAACCACAGTATACTTCGAGGCCAACCCTTCTTCATCGCATGGGAACGCTTCTGCTTTTTCTCCTGCTGATTGCTGGTTTAGCTTCCGCAATCTTTTTATTCTTCTTTCGAGGCTATGTGGTAGATACCCCCGATGGACCCCGTTTGGAGATGCCATTTCTTGCGAAAGAAACGGCATCTCTTCCCACGATCTCCAATGATGTTTCTGTCACGATTCCGGACAAGGATACGAATCCTATGCCGGAACCTTTGCATGCCATCTTGCTCTCTTCAGATTCCATCATGGAAAAAACGGCACGTACGGAGATGCAAAACGCTGGATGCAATGCCGTCATTTATGACATGCGAACCGAAGATGGTTCGCTTCACTATGTCTCAGACCTGAGCCTTGCCATCGAGTCCGGAGCCTCCGCCTCCTTGCCGGGCCTTAACGATGCCATTCATGATATGAACGAGACCGCTGACCTCTATACCATCGCCCGGGTATCCTGTTTCCCAGACTCAAAACTCACAGAGGCAAAACCAGATCTTGCCCTATGTCGGGCCTCCGGTGCCACCTGGAAGGATGCGTCTAAAGGTGCTTGGCTCTCTCCCAGCCGCGATGAGGTGCAAAGTTACCTTCTAGACATCTGCCGGGAACTTTCTGCCCTTGGTTTTGACGAAATCCTTCTGACAAATTGCGCCTATCCGACAAAAGGAACGGTATCCCAAGTCGATGCGCTGGGCGATGAGAGCATTGATGTTCTCTCCGTCACCTTAGAGGACTTTTACAAAGAGATGCGAAGTGTGTTAGCAGCGCAAGGAGTTCATCTCTCCATCCAGTGGGAACAACCCCCAGAAAGTGAATCGAATAAGGCATCGAGTGGACAAACCTTGGAATCTTTGGTACTCTCCGCTGATCGCGTTTGGATGGATCTTGACTATGAGGAAGCGGTCAATGTGTTTTCCACTCAAGGACTTTCGTATTCTAATTTATCCCTAGTTTCCATTCTAGAAAATCCAGGAAAATCTTCCTTTTCTTGGGCATTGTTGTGATTCTCTAAGGATTTTTCACAGCAACTGAATCTTCTGGAAAAGATTTTTTGTGCGTTTTTTTCTCCAATTTTCACTCCCAAATTCAATTCACTTTGTGCATTCCTGATGAATTTTCTTTAAAACCCTAAAGTATTGCAAGTGAGGTGTTGCATTTTTTGCAGATCCCTGTATTATAAGCTTATAATGGGGGGGAATTTTATACTTTTTTGAAGGAAAGACGGTGATACAGTGTCAATTGAAGCCATTCAGCAGGTAACCCAAGCAGAGACTTCAGCGCAAGAGAAGAAACTGGCAGCGTACGCCCAGGCAAAACAAAAGATCAGCGATGCCGAGCGCGCTGGGAAGCAGCTACTAGAACAAACCCGCCAACGCGCCGAGGAACAGAACAAACTGGCAATGGCTCAGGCGGAGAAAAATGCAACCAGCATGTCTCAAAAGGTCCTTTCCGAAACAGCCGAGGCTAGCGATGCTCTCTGCAAAGCGGCAGAGGCCCGTTTGGAAACGGCCGCCGCACTGATCGTAAAAAGGATTGTGAATGTTTAATGGCCATTGTAAAAATGAAACGGCTTCGACTCATCGCACTGGAAGAGGAAAAAGAAGCCCTGTTTGGCCGTTTACAAAGCATCGGATGCGTAGAAGTCTGCGAATCCGAGGGGAAGCTGACAGATCCTGCTTGGTCGGCTCTCCTGCGCCGCGATACGGCCCCCATCGGTGATGTTAAGGCCCAAATATCTCAAGCCACTCACGCACTGAACGCCCTGCGCAGGTACGCACCGGTGAAATCCGGCCCATTTGAAAAGCGTCCTTGCTTGAGCGAACAGGAATTTTTAGATTCAGATGCATTTCACTCCTCTATGAATATTGTCAAGGCGATCAATGAAAGTCTTGCCAAAATTACGAGGCTCCAATCCCAAGAAAATCACCTCATTGGTGTGCAGGCTGGTCTACGTCCGTGGTCAACCCTCCCACTCCCCTTGAACAACATGTCCACGGAACACGTCAGCATCTCCCTTGGGGTCTGTCCCGCCAGCGTGATACTTACTGACCTAACACAGCAGCTGGCACAGGAAGCTCCGCTCACATCATTGCTTCCCGTCCATCGCGATCGTGATCAGCACTACTTATTGCTCTTATGTCACAAAGCAGAAATAAGCGCAGCAGATCAAATCCTAAAAAACTACTCCTTTAGCACCACTCAGTTCAAAGAGCTCTCCGGAACCGCCGCAGAAAATATTGCTCGGCTGGATCAGGAGCTTGCGGAATTAGTACGTGCGCGCGAGGCAGAAGAACAAAACATTGCCTCCTACACGGACAGCCGTCCCGCCCTGAAGCATTGCTTCGATCGGCTTCAGCAGGAGCTTTCCAGGGAAGGTGCCCGCGAACATTTGCTGACAAATGGCACGATTCTTTTTATGGAGGGTTGGGTCTCTGCCGATAAGCTAGACACACTTGTCCATACATTAGAGTCGTTTTCCTGTGCTTATGACTTTTCTGATCCCGCGAAGGAGGATCAGGTTCCCACCCTCCTCAAAAACCCAAAGTGGATGACCCCAATCAATATGGTTACCGAGATGTATTCTCTCCCGGCCTATCATGGTATTGATCCAAATCCCTTTATTTTCTGGTTCTTCATTTTTTACTTTGGTTTTATGTTTGCGGATATTGCGTACGGCATCATCATATTCGCAATTGCATCTATCATTGTGAAAAAATATAACCCCAAAAATACCATGGGTTACCTTTTCAATCTCGCTCGGTATCTAGGTATCAGTACGTTCATCTGTGGTATCGCAACCGGTAGTTTCTTCGGCGACGTGATCACGGTGTTCTCAAAAGAATTCCTAGGGATAGAGAACGTTACCCTCCCCTATCTCATCAACCCCTTGGAAAATCCGATGAACGTTCTGATGATTGCGATTGGCATTGGCATCTTTCAGCTTCTCTTCGGTCAGTGTATCCATATTTACATGGGTTTCCGTGACAAAGAGCCGCTGGAAGGTATCTTGGATGTCGTACCTTGGTGGATTGTGTTCGCCGGCATCATCGTTGCAGTCTTGAAGGGTTCTTTCGTGGTGCTGATTCTGGGTGCACTCTCCTTGGTTGCCACCCAAGGCAGAAGCAAGAAAGGGTTCTTTGGAAAGCTATTTGGCGGAGTTGCCAGCTTGTACAATATCACCTCTTGGCTGGGGGACGTTTTGTCCTATTCCCGACTCATGGCACTCATGCTTGCCACCTCAGTTATCGCAAGTGTCATGAATATTCTGGGTACCCTGGCTGGAAATATCTTTGTATTCATTATTGTTTTCTTAGTCGGTCATACGTTTAACATTGGTGTCAATCTCATCGGTACTTATGTCCACGGCGCTCGTTTGCAATACCTAGAGTTCTTTGGTAAGTTCTATATCGAGGGCGGTATCCCCTTTAAGCCCCTTCGTTATAATACCAAATATGTGGATGTGATCCCGGAAAAGGAGGCGGAGTAATTGCAAAGCAGTTGGTTTGAAGCATGTGGCGTAGCGGTTGCATTTCTCGGTGCTACTCTGGCTGTTGCGCTTCCTTGCACCGGCTCCGCCATCGGGGTCGGCACCGTCGGCCGTGCCAGTGCAGGCGCACTGTCCGTAGACCCGCGCAAATTCTCCCGGGCCTTGATTCTGCAAATCCTGCCTGGAACGCAGGGACTCTATGGCCTGGTCATTTGGTTTCTCGCACTCATGAAGCTCGGCTTCTTCAATGGCACGATTATGCAAAATATGTCTGCATGGGGTATCGTAGACGGGGTGAGATTCTTCTCTGCCTGTATGCCCGTTGCGATTGGCGGCTTGCTATTTGGCATTGCGCAGGGTCGTCTGTGTGCCAGTGGCCTATCCCTAATTGCAAAACGCTCAGATGAATTATCAAAAGGCATCATCATGGCGATCATGGTGGAGTTTTACTCCATCCTCTGTCTCCTCGCTACTTTCCTGATGCTGAATAGTTTTTAATTCCCAGGCGGGTACTTTAACTTGTACGCAAAATTTAAGGAGGAAATTACAACATGGAATGGATGACTTTATGCGGCACTGCAATCGGCGTTCTGGGTGCATCCTTGGCCGTTGGCCTTGCTTGCTCCGGTTCCGCCAAAGGTGTCGGTATCTGCGGTGAAGTTGGCGCAACCGTACTTACGGAAGATCCCGGTAAATTCTCTCAAGTTCTGATTCTGCAGATTATCCCTGGTACACAGGGCCTGTACGGCTTAGTCGTTTGGTTCTTCGCCCTGATGAAGCTCGGCTTCTTCTCCGGCGACCTGATGAATCTTTCCATCCAAGGCGGGCTGCTCTTTGCCTCTGCCTGTTTGCCCATCGGCATTGGTGGCCTACTCTCTGCAATCGCGCAGGGCAGATGTGCTGCAGCCGGCATCGCAATGTGCTCTAAGCGCCCTGAAGAAATGTCCAAGGGCATCATCATGGCAATCATGGTCGAATTCTATGCTATCCTCTGCCTGTTGGCCAGCTTCCTGATGATCAACGGCCTGCCTTATGCAACTCTGACCATGTAAGCGCCTTGCTGGATACGATATTTCCCATCGAAAGGATGGTGTCATAATAGCATGAATGGCATAGAAAAGATCCTTGGGCGAATTGATGCAGAAGCACAGGCGGAGATCGACTCCGTGCTCGAAGCCTCCATGCAGGAGGCGCAAGCCATCACCGCCCGGTACGAGGAACGCGCTCAAAACGAGGAAGCTAGCCTTCTAGAGAAAGGGCGTAATCACGCAAAAGAGCGTGCTGATCGGCTGGGCAGTGTTGCCCAGATGGAGGCAAAAAGAGTGATTTTGAGCGCCAAGCAGGGCATGCTGGACAAGGCATTTGCCCTTGCGCACGAAAAGCTCACGAAGCTGCCGGAAGAGGATTATATCAACTTGCTGTCAAATTTGGCAGTTGGTGCCTCCCTCAGTGGCAAAGAGTCCCTTGTATTCAGTCGGCAAACCCACGAAACCATGGGGGGAAAAATTACAGAGGCCGCCAATGAAAAGCTGAGGAAAAGCGGAAAGTCTGCGAACCTCACAATGGCGGAGGAAACCAGAGAATTCGGCGGCGGACTCATTTTGCTAGATGGCAAGATAGAGGTCAATTGCTCGTTTGATACGCTTCTGCGTCTCTCCCGAGAGGAAATGGCTGGAGAAATCGCGGCTGTCCTGTTCCCCTAATCCCCCTCATCAGTTCCCACGGGAATCCATACCTGTGGGAGGAAGGAGGTCGAATTTTGGCAAAGCTCAAAGACACTGATTTTTTATTTATCTCCACCCGTGTCCGTGCGCTGGAAGTGAACCTACTCAACCATGAGCGGATGGAGCGGATGTTGGAGGCTCACTCCTCGGACGAGGCGTTGCAGGTTCTGGCAGATTGTGACTATCCTGAGATAGAAGATCTGGACATCAACAGCATCAATGCCGCCTTGGCACAAGAGCAGCAAAAGACCTATGACGACCTATACAACTTTGTGCCAAACAAGGCAATCATTGATGTATTTAAGGTTAAATATGATTATCATAATGCAAAGGTCCTTCTCAAGGCTGAAGCTATGCAAAGCGATCCTGCTCCTCTCCTGCTGGACCTAGGACGAGTCCCAGTCCGAGAACTCACAAGCAAGCTGAACTCCTCTGATCTAAGTGGCATTCCCACCATACTGCAAAGTGCCATTGTGCTAGCCCGTGAAACCCTTGGTACCACAAGGGACCCTCAGCTTTCTGACTTTGTGCTGGATCAGGCCTATTTTCAGGATATGTTTCTGTTAGCCAAGAAGGCGGAATCTGCCTTCTTAGCGGGTTATGTCCGTATTTCCATTGATGCTGCAAATCTTCGGACTGTGGTTCGTACCATGCGGATGGGCAAAAGCACAGAGTTTATGCAGAGCATTCTCTTTGCAGGCGGCAACATTGACCCAAAACGTGTTTTGAATGCTGCCGGAGGTGGCGGTTCCTTAGCGGATCTCTTCGCCACTTCCCCTCTGCGAGAAGCCGCAGAAGCCGGGATGGAGCTTCTGTCCGACAGTCCTCTCACCCAATTTGAAAAGCTCTGTGACAACGCGGTCATCGACTACCTCCGGAGTGCGAAATTTGTTCCCTTCGGAGAGGCCCCTATCATCGCCTACATGGCCGCCAAGGAGAGCGAACTTACCGCGGTGCGGATTCTCCTTACCGGTCGTATGGCAAAGCTACCCACCGATATCATTCGGGAAAGATTGAGGGATGCCTATGTATAAGATCGGAGTTATGGGAGACCGTGACAGCGTAATGGGCTTTCAGGTACTCGGTTTGGATGTATTTCCGGTTGAGCAAGTGGACGAGGCCAGACAGCTACTTCACAAGCTGGCAAGGCAGGACTATGCAATTCTCTATCTCACCGAGCAGTTGGCTGCTTCTCTGGAATCAGAAGTCGCCCACTACAAGGATGATCTTACCCCAGCGATCATCTTGATTCCCGGCAAGGAAGGCACTCTGGGCATTGGAATGAAAAACGTCTCCAGAGCAGTAGAACGGGCCATCGGCGCCGACATCCTCTAAGCTTTCCCTGTTTCACCTACAAGACAGGTAATCTTACCCGAAAGAAGGTTTTGCAATTT
>JAQSXW010000019.1 GCA_029256465.1 Evtepia sp. | reverse complement strand
TCTTCTTGTTTTAAAAGTTGTTTCACCTGAGCCTCTGTCTCTCGCACAGAGAGACCCGTACGTACAATTTTCTCTGATAGTAAGATCTGCTGAGCGGTTGGCAGTGAGAGCAGAGCTCGTCCATGTCCTGCGGAGAGGGTGCCCTGTTCCAATAGCCATTGAATTTCTACAGGTAAGGCCAACAGGCGCATGGTGTTTGCTACGGCAGAGCGGGATTTTCCTACACGGGTAGCGGCTTCCTCTTGGGTTAAGTTAAACTCCTCCATGAGGGAGCGATAACCCGCGGCCTCCTCCATAGGGTTTAAATCCTCCCGCTGTAGGTTTTCAATCAGCCCAATTTCCATGACCGTACGATCATCTGCTTCAATTACATTCACTGGGATTTGGGACAGGCCTGCCATTCGAGCGGCACGCCAGCGGCGTTCTCCTGCGATAATCTGATAGTAACCTGAGTTGAGACGGCGTACCGTGATTGGTTGTAGGACACCGTGCAATCGAATGGAGGCGGATAGTTCTTCCAAGGAATCCTGGTCAAAATGCTTGCGAGGCTGATTTAGTCCTGGTTCCACCTGAGATAGGGGGAGTAGGATTACTGCACTGCCTGTAGTACTATCCATGGCAGCGTCGCCTAACAGGGCACCAAGACCCCGACCTAGACCCTTGCTCATTGTTCGATCAGAGGCCATAAGACATCATCTTCCTTTCCGTATGAATTGGATTTTGAAGCAGGAACTCCCGAGAAAGTCGGTTATAAGCGTCTGCACCTCTGGAGGTGCCATCATAGGCTGCAACTGGTTTTCCGTGGCTGGGAGCTTCCGCCAGACGTATATTCCTGGGAATGACAGATGCAAACACTTTCCCCGGAAAATGACGCTTCACTTCTTCGGCAACTTGTAGAGAGAAGTTGGTTCGCCCATCATACATAGTCAGGACAACGCCTTCCAGCTCAATAATAGGGTTTAGACTGCGCTTGACAATTCGGATGGTGCTTAATAAATCCGACAATCCCTCCAGTGCATAGTACTCACATTGTACGGGAACAATAATGGTATCTGCAGCACAGAGACAATTCAATGTGAGAAGCTCAAGTGATGGAGGACAGTCAATGAGGATGAAATCGTAAGTGTCTGTTACCTGCTGTAGCGCATGCTTTAATAGATACTCACGTTCCGGCATGGCGATCAGTTCAACAGTGGCACCGGCCAGGGTCTTGTTTGAGGGAAGCACGTGGGCATAGGGCGTTTCCACGATTGCTTCCACAGTAGGGGTTTGATTGATGAGTAAATCATAAACGGTAGCTGATACGGCTGTTTTATCCACACCTAAACCAGAAGTTGCGTTACCTTGTGGATCAAAGTCGCATACTAATACCCGCGACCCTTCCGCTTTGAGACAAGCCGCTAGGTTAACACAGGTGGTAGTTTTACCTACGCCACCTTTTTGATTCACTATGGCGATGGTTTTAGCCATGAGACACCTTCTTCCTGAATGGACACTTCATTACAGTATGGTTGGAGGGCTAAAAACCCCCCAAAATAGTGTCAGTAAAGGATATGTTTTTATTATACCCTCTTTTCTATGTATTGCAACTGCGTTACACAAAAAAATGGGATGTTTCACGTGAAACATCCCAAATAAAGAGGTGTGCTGATAATATAAAGGAGAAATAAATTAATGGATGGAATGCTGCTTTGGAATGCGAATCGTTAACAAAATGGAGTCGCCCTCTTCTACTTGGGTACACTCCGCATTGACACCAGAAGACTTCATCAAAGAGAGACCGTGGTTCACAGAATTGAGGAAAAAACGGATGTCTCGAATGAGATAGGATGTACGTTTACAGGGCTTGTCCTTTTTTTGATCCGGTTCAGGCAAGGCTGGAGGAGCAGATAAGGCATCTAAATAGTCGGACACATATTGTTCCGTGCGAGCAACATTAAATCCTTCTTCTACAATTAAACTTGTGGCAGTCAGCTGACTTTCGGCATTGGGCAAACGAAGAAGTGCACGCGCATGCCGTTCTGTATATCCATTTTTGCGCAAAGTTTCCAGAACTTCAGAAGGAAGACGCAAGAGGCGTAGCTTGTTGGCAACAGCTGATTGGGACTTACCTACTTTAATGGCAGCCTCTTCTTGGGAGAGACCGTAAAGGGAGATTAGGCGGTCCAAAGCTTGCGCCTCTTCAAAAAAATCTAAATCTCGCCGTTGTAGGTTTTCAATGAGGGAAAGAACGCAGGAGCTTTCCCGTGTGATGTCCATAATCAGACAGGGAACCTCCGATAAGCCGCATATGACAGCAGCACGAAGACGACGTTCTCCTGCAACCAACTCAAATCGCCCACCAGATCGGCGGCGTACCGTTAAGGGCTGAAGTATACCGTGTATCCGAATGCTGTCTGCTAATTCAGCCAAACCCTGAGGGTCAAAATATTGACGGGGTTGATCCGGATTTGGCGAAATCAAATCAGGCTGAATTAAGATAACGCGGTTGCTGTCGAGCATACTTCTCCTTTGTAGTAAAGCCATGACGAACCTCCTTCCAAATTACAACCAAATTTTACCATATAAAAACATAGAAGAAAAATGAAAGGCGTCGAGATATCCTCGTTTTCTTTGCAGAAAGAAGAACTGTTTTTTCTTGCCAAAACAAAACGAAGAGAAGAAAAGAGTGGAGAAAGACGGAAAAAGCAAAAACTTTGTCTATTTTTACAGGATTGAAAGGAAAGGGAATTTCATGTAAAATATATGAAAAACTTTTGATGGGGGCGTCGTACAATGGAATTGTTAAAGGCGCGAATCCGTAAGGATGGACGAGTCCGGGGCAGCGACGTTCTCAAAGTGGACAGTTTTTTAAATCACCAGATCGACGTTGATTTTTTGGGCGAGCTAGGCAAGGAATTTTGCCAGCGGTTCGAAGGCTGTGGCGTGACGAAAATTCTGACCATCGAGGCATCGGGGATCGGAATTGCCTGTATCACGGCACAGTTTTTCCGTGTACCTGTACTCTTTGCGAAAAAAAACCAAACGAGGAACATAGCAGGAGACGTTTACACCTCTCCAGTGGAATCCTTTACCCATGGTCGAACCTATGACATCATTGTGGCCAAGGAATTCTTAACGTCGCAAGACCGTGTGCTGATTATCGATGACTTTTTAGCCAATGGAAAAGCTTTGGAAGGCTTGTGCAAGTTAGTAGAGGATGCCGGAGCCACTTTGATCGGAGCAGGCATTGTCATAGAAAAAGCCTTTCAGCCTGGAGGCGACCGCCTCCGTAGGCAGGGGATCCGCATTGAATCACTGGCTCGAGTGAAGTCAATGAATGAAGAAACGGGTGTGCAATTTTATTAAATCGTTAATACCGACCAAAGGTCGTATTAAGCCGCTATAGGTGGCAATCTCTTGCAGTTTAAAATTTGAAGGAGGAATCACAATATGAAGAAGCGTATCCTTGCTTTGCTGATGGCAATCATGATGATGGTTGCATTGGTTTCCTGTGGAACCAAGGATCAACCCGCAGCTGGCGGCGAAGCCCAAGCGAAAGGCATAGCAAAAGAAAACCTAAAGATTGGTATCATTCTGATCGGCGACGAGGCCGACGCCTATAACCTGAACCATGTGGAAGGGATCAAAGCTGCGATGAAGAAGCTTGGTGTCTCAGATAGCCAATTACTGGTGAAGGCGAATGTGTACGAAAACGCCGACTGTGAGGCTGCCATCATTGAATTGGCTGAGGCAGGCTGTCAGGTAATCTTCTCCGACAGCTTTGGACATGAGCAGTATATGTTAAAGGTTGCACCTGACTATCCAAACATTCAGTTCTGTGCTGCAACCGGTGTCAAGAGTGCCACAGATGACTTGGATAATACGCATAACTACTTTGCAAAAATCTATGAAGCTCGCTACCTTGCTGGTGTGGCTGCCGGTCTGAAGACCAAAACCAACAAGCTCGGCTATGTCGCAGCGAAGGAATACGCAGAGGTGATCTCAGGCTACACTGCATACTATCTAGGTGCCAAGAGTGTGAACCCCAATGTAGAGATGTATGTCAACTACACCAACGAATGGAGCGATGCAGCCAAGGAAGCAGTGAACGCAAAAGCACTGATTGGACTCGGCTGTGATGTGATTAGCCAGCACTCCGATACCACCGCACCCGCAACCACGGCACAGGCCGAAGGCGTTTGGGCAGTTGGTTATAATGCAGATATGATCCCCGCAGCTCCTGACGCAGCTTTGGTGTCTGCACGGATCAACTGGGGTGTTTACTATGAATATGCACTCGGGTGCATGTTGAGCGGTGAGAAGATTGCACAGGATTGGTGCAAAGGTCTCGCTGAAGGTGCTGTATACCTGAGTGACCTAAACGAAAAGGTCGTTGCAGAAGGCACCAAGGAAGCCATAGAAAAGGCAAAGAAAGGCATCCTAGATGGAACCATCAAAGTGTTTGCAGGTCCCCTGTATGACACAAGCGGCAAGATTGTGGTAGAGGAAGGCTCCTTCTTTAATGAGAATGAAACCTCTTCCGCGCCCTCATGGAACAATGTCATCAAAGGCATCAACGTTCTGTCTTAATCCAAAACAAATAAACCCTGAGCAGGGCCGTAATTTAACGGCCCTGTTCCTGCATTCCGGGGAAAAGTCTGCTTTGCGGCACTTCTCCAAACAGGAAGAGAAAAATTGAGGTGAAACACTTGCAGCAGGACTATGCGGTGGAGATGCGTGGTGTAACGAAGAATTTTGGTGAGGTCTGCGCCAATCACGAGGTCAACTTGACCATACACCGGGGAGAAATATTGGCCCTCCTGGGCGAGAATGGAAGCGGGAAAACCACACTCATGAATATGCTGTCCGGGATATACTTTCCTGATGCGGGACAAATCATGGTGGGTGGGCAAGAGGCAGCCATTCGTTCCCCCAAAGATGCATTCCGCTTGAAGATCGGTATGGTGCACCAGCATTTTAAGCTGGTGGATGTGTTCAGTGCGGCAGAGAACATTCTTTTGGGCTTGGATGAAAGCGGCCGCTATGATAAGAAAAAGGCGACGGAAGAAATCCGCGCGCTGGCTGCCCGATACGGATTTGAACTGGATCCGGAGAGGCTGATCTTTGATATGGCTGTTTCCGAGAAGCAGACCGTTGAGATCATCAAGGTTCTGTATCGTGGAGCCGATATTCTGATTCTGGATGAACCCACTGCGGTTTTGACACCGCAGGAGACCGAAAAATTGTTTTCAATCCTCAGAAATATGCGGGAAGATGGAAAGTCGATAGTGATTATCACCCATAAGCTGGGGGAAGTCATGGCCATTTCCGATCGAGTCACCGTTCTGCGCAAGGGAGAGTATGTAGATACGCTCAGCACCAAGGAAACAAATCCGCAGGCTTTGGCGGATATGATGGTGGGCAGGGCAATTACGCTCAATATTGAACGTCCAGAACCGAAAAATCCTCAAACCCGTTTGGAAGTTTCCGGGCTAACCTGTCGCAATCAGGAGGGAGTCCGGGTGCTAGATCATGTCAGTTTCGAAGCCAGAAGCGGTGAAATACTTGGAATTGCTGGGATCGCTGGTAGCGGACAGCGAGAACTCTGCGAGGCCATCGCGGGACTTTATCCTGTGGAGCAGGGAAGCATTGGTTATTATAGCGCAGAAGACCCGGAAAACAGGGAAGAACTGGTAGGGAGGTCACCAACCGCCATAAGAGACCTAGGTGTGAGTCTTGCCTTTGTACCAGAAGATCGACTGGGTATGGGTCTCGTCGGGTCTATGGGCATGATTGGAAATATGATGCTCAAAAGCTACAATCAAGGGAAATCTTTTCTGACGGATAGTAAACCCTCAAAGGATTTGGCCGAGGATGTGAGAAATCGCCTTGGCGTGGTGACACCTGACCTGACCACACCTGTGCAGAGGCTTTCTGGAGGTAATGTGCAAAAAGTGCTGCTTGGCCGAGAAATAGCCTCCTCGCCATCGGTACTCATGGCAGCCTATCCAGTACGGGGACTGGACATTCATTCCTCCTACATGATTTATTCCCTATTAAATGATCAAAAAGAGACAGGTGTGGCCGTGCTTTATGTGGGTGAGGACTTGGATGTATTGTTAGAGCTCTGTGACCGAATTCTAGTTCTGTGCGGCGGCAAGGTCAGTGGCATCGTCGACGGCCGTAGTGCAACCAAGGAGGAGGTCGGTCTCATGATGACCCAGATTAAGGAGGTGGGCCAACATGACTAGCACTTCAGGCAAAGAACCATTTGTCCGCATTTCAAAGAGAGAAGACCTGCCCACCTGGAACAAATGGGTCATTCGCATTTCTGCTATTCTTCTTGCCTTAGTGGTAGGAAGCTTGTTTATCGCAATTCTGGGGCATCATCCACTAGAAGTTTACCACGATATGGTGACGGGTTCTCTTGGAAGCAGGACTGCAAGAAATAGTACCATCCGTCTTGCGATCCCCCTGCTGGGTACCGCTTTGGCAATCGCTCCTGCCTTTAAGATGAAGTTTTGGAATATCGGTGCTGAGGGACAGATTATGATGGGCGCCATTGCAGCAACATATTTTGCCCTATTTTGGTGCGATAAGCTGCCCCGTGTTCCGCTCCTTATGGTGATGTTCTTAGCATCTGCCATAGCAGGTGGCATATGGGGACTCATTCCTGCCTATTTTAAGGCAAAATGGGACACCAACGAGACGCTTTTTACCCTGATGCTAAACTACATTGCCTTTGGCATAGAACTGTTTTTGCAGCAAGGTCCTTGGATAGACCCCAAAGGAACGGGATTCCCTCTCATCGCTATGTTTGAGAAAGCTGCTACGCTTCCCAAGTTGGGAGGAGTTCATATTGGATGGATCATTGTATTAGCACTGACCATATTCATGTATATCTATCTGCGTTGGAGCAAGCATGGTTACGAAATTAGCGTGGTGGGCGAAAGTCAGCGAACCGCCCACTATGCAGGCATGAACGTAGGAAAGATTATCATACGGACAATGTTCCTCTCCGGTGCCATTTCAGGTATCGTAGGCATGCTTGTGGTTTCAGGTGCCGACTATACCTTGAGTAGTGGGACGACTGGCGGGGTCGGATTTACCGCCATTACGGTGGCTTGGCTGGCACAACTAAACCCATTCGGAATGGTGCTCATGGCCATGTTCCTGGCTATTTTGGGCAAAGGAGCCAATACCATACAGACCAACTTCCAAATCCCTGCTTCTGCCTCCAAGGTACTGACCGGAATGATTCTCTTTTTTATGCTGGCCTGTGAGTTCTTTATTAACTATCGATTAATCTTCCGGCATAAAGAGAGAAAGGAGGCGGTAAAGAGTGAATAACCTGATTAATTTCCTCACAGCAGGTATTCTAGCCGCTGCACCGCTTCTTTTTGGCGTTCTGGGCGAGATCCTCACCGAGAAGTCCGGGAACCTGAACTTGGGTGTGGAAGGCATGATGTTCATGGGTGGCATTGGTGGAATTATGGGTGCCTACTACTATGAACGTGCTGTTACGGAGCCGGTGGCAATCGTTGCGGTACTGATTGCCATGCTCTGCGCCATGCTCTGCGCCGGATTCGGTGCCTTCCTCTACAGCGTCATTACGATTACCTTCCGGGCGAATCAGAACGTAACCGGTCTTGCGCTTAGTATTTTCGGCGTAGGCTTTGGCAACTTCTTCGGGGAAGCTGTGGCAAATGCCGATCCGAGCAAAGTATTGGCAGTAGGGAGCGTAGTGAGAAATGCATTTAATAATGCCATTTTTCCGGAGCCACTCGTCAAGCTTCCTTATGTTGGAAGGCTGCTGTTTTCCCATAACTTCATGGTCTACTTTGGCGTCCTGCTGGCGATTGGTATGAGCCTTTTTCTCTATCGCACCCGAAAGGGGCTGAATCTTCGCGCTGTGGGCGAAAGCCCGGCGACCGCTGATGCGGCTGGCATCAATGTCACCTTATACAAATACTTGGCAACTTGTTTGGGGGGCGCCATCTGCGGTTTGGGCGGCTTATATCTCGTCATGAATGCGGCCTGCGGTGTGGGTGGTGCCTGGGTTCACAACTGTATCGATGGCTACGGCTGGCTAGCAGTAGCTTTGGTCATTTTCTCGGTGTGGAGTCCGGGTCGGGCCGTTTTGTGTGCGCTTGTTTTCGGTGGGTTATCTGTGATGCGCTATTATTATCCAATTCCCTTTGTTCCGTCCACTCTTTATGATATCATGCCATATTTAGCAACGATTGTGGTACTGATTGTGGTCAGCATCCGACATAGTCGTTTAAGTCAGCCTCCCGCCAGCCTGGGACTCGCCTATTTCCGGGAGGAGCGCTAAGGAATAAGTTTCCTGGCTCAGAAGACCATGTTTCGAGACATAAAAGAACGGTTGGAGGCATTAGTCTCCAACCGTTCTATCTATTTACCTTATTATTTACGATTCTGTGTAGCTGCGCACACGAAGGATTACCCCTAAATTAGTAGCTAGTTGGTTACAAGCCTCAAGTTCCTCCGAAGACTTCTCATAGTCAACCACAGTTAACACCACTTCTGGTACGACTTTAGCAGATTCTCGCACAAACTCAAGCATGGCATCCCAAGCGGCCATTCCAGCCCTAGGGCGGGTGACTGCACAATATTCTGTGGGAGTAGATGCATTTAGGGAAACGGAAATGCGATCAAGCCGACCTGCAAGTTCGGGGACAATGTTTCTCTCATTAATGAGGCTCCCGTGTCCGTTTGTGTTAAGCCGAATGGGCGGTAAATTCGAAACGGCTTCCCGCAGCCTGTCACAAATCCAAAGAATTTCGTCAATTCGATAGGTTGGCTCTCCATAACCGCAGAATACAAGCTCGGAAAACTGAGTTAAATCCCAGCTCAAAATATCTGCCAAAGCATCCTCACGACTGGGCTCCTGGGGAAGCCAGAGGTTGTGGTCAAAAATTGCTTCGCTGTCATTTTTTCGGATGCAAAATACGCAAGCGCAATCACACCGGTTGGTGAGGTTGATGTATAGCCCGTCACCATATTCATACGTAATTGTCATATCAAATCCCCCGCAATCCCGAAAAACCGTTTGCCGTTTTCCGTAGTAACCCGAATCACATCCTCAAGTGAAAGACCCTTTAGCTCGGCAATGGTTTCCGCCATGCGGTAAACGTAGCGGGAATCGTTCCGGCGGCCCCGGAAAGGAACGGGAGTCATATAAGGCGCATCGGTTTCAATCATAATATGCTCCATGGGCAGCCAGCGAATCACATCGGGTGCCTTGCGAGCGTTTTTAAACGTAATGGTTCCAGTAAAGGAGAGCATATAGCCCAGCTTAACCAGGGCCTTGGCATCTTCAACACCGCCAGAATAACAGTGGAATACCCCTTTTACTTTGGGGTAATCCTTGATAATGGCAAGACTATCCCCATGTGCGTCCCGGTCATGAATGATGACGGGGAGACTTTTGGCCTGCGCTAACTCCATTTGTCCTCGAAAGACTGCCTGCTGTACGGGATGGGGGATATGATCGTCATAGTAATAATCCAAGCCAATCTCTCCCACCGCCTTAACCTTTGGATGATCCAGCATAGGGGAGAGCGCATCCAAAAAGTGAGGAAGCTGGGCAGCTGCCTCTTGAGGGTGGACACCGGCAGCAGCATAGAGATAGGGATACTGCTCCGCCAGTGTGATGCAACAAGCAGAACTTTCTAAATCACTGCCAGGACAGACCACCAAACCAACGCCTGCTTCCGGTAAGCTACGAAGCAGCTCATCTCGATCGTGCTCAAATGCCCGGCTATCGTAATGGGCATGGGTGTCAAACAGCATTTGTAACGTCCTCGCTTTTGTTCGAGCGGCTCTAGCTCCGCCCACTGCCTGCCATCATAGCACAGGAAGGACAAAGTTGCAAGCGGGAAAAGCCATGCTTCTAGTGTTCCCGAACAATTTCGCGGCTTAAAACCATTTCCCTATCCGCACCCTGAAGCTGGAGCAATTTCTCGGCTAAGATTCCAGAAAAACCTGCCATCA
>JAQSXW010000018.1 GCA_029256465.1 Evtepia sp. | reverse complement strand
GTCAAGCAGTAGCCGCGGGTACCGTACTATATATGATTGACAGTCCAGCAGCACAAGAGGCTGTGACGAAGGCACAAAAAGAAGTGGATGGCTATCAGAAGCAGCTCAAGACCCTCTATGAGGCCAAACAGAACTTGAATGTCAAGGCGGACTTTTCGGGTAAGATTTTGGAACAGACCAAGGTAAAACAAGGCGATAAGGTCACGGATGGACAAACGCTGGCCCGCTTAGTAGACGACAGCAAGCTGAAGCTAACCCAGTATTACAGCTATGCTTATATCAATGATATTTATGTGGGGCAGAGTGTGCAAGTTTCTGTTCCTGCTGTGATGCAGCAGCTGAGTGGTACTGTAACAGAAATTACCAAGGTGGAACGAGTTTCTTCGGAAGGGTCTAAGCTCTTTTGTGCGGTCATTACGCTTAATAATCCCGGAACTTTGACTGAAAAACTCTCCGCTTCGGCTGTCATAAGCGCAAATGGGGAACAGATCAGCCCGTATGAAATGGGTGCACTGGAGTATAACCGCAGCATAGAGATAAAATCAAAAGTGGCGGGAGAAGTGGAGTGGACCAAATTTCAGGATTACCTCAAAGTCAGTGCCGGTCAGGTGCTGATGAAGATTAGCGGTGAAGATAACGAAAATGAAATCTTTCAACTGGAAGAAAATTTGAAAACGGCACAGAAAACATTAACAGACGCCAATAAGAACAAGCAGAATCTTCAAGCAACCGCTCCCATTGATGGAACCGTAGTTGGACTAACCATTGCACCGGGAGATACAGTGGCAGCAAATACTGCTGTGGTCAGTATTATGGACACCTCACAAATGATTGTGGAAGCTGCTGTCGATGAGCGTAATGTGTCCTATGTGACACCTGGCATGTCCGTGGAAATTGATCAGTTTGGAAACATCTCAACGGGTGTTGTGGAGAGTATCGGCTTGAACGGCAAATTTGAAAACGGCATGTCCACCTTCCCCGCTAAAGTTCTAGTAGACAATGCGAGTGGGATGCTCAACAGCAACGGAAGCGTTGTGTACCGGATCAATGCCAGTCAGAGTGATAATTGCCTACTCTTACCTACCCAGTGTGTCAAGTCCGTTGCCAAACCTGAAACCGGCGAAAACATCAATGTGGTTTTTGTCAAGAGCGAAACGGCACCAGAGGGCAGCATGGAAATTGACGGCGTGTCTCTGGGCGTTCCCGAAACGGGGTTCTATGCGGTTCCGGTGACCATCGGCATCTCTGATAAGTACAACGTGGAAATTCTCGACGGGGTGAAGGAAGGCGTTGAGGTGTTCTCTCAGGTCGTCAAGCAGAATACAATGATGGGTTATTAAGGTAGGAACGATATGCTGATAGAACTGCAAGATGTCTATAAAATCTATGGCGAGGCGCTGGAGTCGGAAGTGCGCGCCTTAGATGGCGTAAATCTTTCCGTTGACCGGGGGGAGTTTTTGGCCGTCGTTGGTCCATCAGGTTCCGGAAAATCGACCCTAATGAACATTTTGGGATGCTTGGACATTCCCTCTCACGGTACCTATTGGATTGATGGAGTGGATGTGAGTGAACTAAGTGATTCCCAGCTCTCTCACATCCGGAATAAGCAAATCGGGTTTATTTTTCAGGGCTTTAATCTGATCCAGTCCATGAACGCCTTTGAAAATGTGGAGCTCCCGCTCATCTATCAGGGGATAGCCCCGGGAAAACGCCATGAGCTGGCGATGCAGGCGCTGGAGCGTGTTGGCTTAGGTAGCCGCAGCCGACACAGACCCTCGGAAATGTCGGGAGGACAACAGCAGAGAGTTGCCATTGCCAGAGCGATTGCAACGCATCCGCCGATTATTATGGCGGATGAACCAACCGGTGCGCTGGATAGTAAGACTGGCCGCGAGGTTTTGACATTTCTCCAAAATTTGAACCTGGAAGGAAGCACCATCATTCTCATTACCCATGACAACAGCATCGCCGCTACGGCGAGAAGGCTCGTTCGCATTTCCGACGGCCTCATCGTGGAGGACAAGGTGCAGGAGGTGAGCTGGGTTTGAAGCTTTGGCAGGCGTTTAAAATGGCCTTTCGTTCCATTTGGGGCAACAAAGGCCGCTCCATCCTAACGATGCTGGGAATCATCATCGGCATTGCTGCAGTGATGACCATTGTTTCCATTCTTCAGGGAATGACAACAAAATCTATGGAAATGTACGAGGCTATGGGAAGCAATAAAATTAATGTGATGGCAAGTGCAAATAACGGGCTTCCACTTTTTGATGATCTGTATGATTACTGCCTTCAATTGGATGATTTGGTGGAGGGGGTTACGCCCCAGGGGAACCTCAATGCCACAGTGGTCTATGGTGTGAAAAACAGTAGCTCTATGGAGGCATCACCGAACTTTTATTTGGGGAGTCATCAATATTCCCTTTGCAACAATTTTCAGATTGAACGGGGCAGGGATCTAAGCAAAATTGATGTAGACGAATATAAAAATGTCTGTGTTTTAGGATACCAGGCGGCGGTAACCTTTTTTGACCTCTCGGATCCTTTGGGGAAAAGTATCAATGTCAATGGAGTCCCTTTTACCGTGATTGGGGTTTATGCCGCAAAAGATCAAAGTAGTGATCCAAGATGGTCGCTCGACAATATGATTTTGTTTCCGTATACAGCCTCCAGAACCTTGAAGCAGGATATGTCCTTTATGTCTCAGTTTGTGGTAAAGGCGAAAAATTCAGAAGCTGCTACCGAGGCGACCACGCGGATTATCGGATTTTTGACCGGTATTTTGGGCGATCCGAATGACCCTAGCAATCAAAGAGGCAACTTCGATGTTTATAGCGAGGATTCCTGGAAAAATGAGAGCCAGCAGGTCGCCAATATGTTCAGCTTGGTTTTGGGCGGGATTGCAGGCATTTCTCTTCTGGTAGGTGGAATCGGTATTATGAACATTATGCTAGTGACCGTGACGGAGCGCACTCGTGAAATCGGAATTCGGCGAGCAATTGGTGCTAAGCGAAAGGCCATCGTGACCCAGTTTTTGATTGAATCAGGGGTGATCTGTGGAATCGGCGGAATCATTGGAGTACTACTGGGAACGATTTTAACCTTGATCGGCAGTCAACTACTTTTACAGACGCAGATGCTGCCTTCACCGATTATTACCTTAGGTGCGGTGCTGTTTTCCGTCGCACTGGGCATTATCTTTGGCTTATATCCCGCCATCAAAGCCTCTGGTCTTCAGCCAGTGGTGGCGTTGCGGGCAGATTGAATGGAGGGATGTTTCCTTGAAAAGAAAAAGACGAGGCGCGCTGATCCTTGCCGTGCTTCTTTTGGTGCTCTGTGTTCCGGTTTCTGCTACGGGCGGTGCCTTTGCAGATGTGAAAGACACGGATTTGGCACGGAACGTGGATGTTCTACAAATGATGGATGTCATGAACGGTGTTTCCTATACCCAATTTGATCCAGATGGAACGTTGACCCGGGCACAGTTCACTAAAATGGCCGTCATGATTCAAGGTAAGGGAAATCAAGTGGGTAACTACAAAAACTACACCATTTTCCCTGATGTCAAATCTAGCCACTGGGCTTCCGGATATATCAATTTAGCGGTGAGAGGCGAAAGTAAGTTTATTGGGGGCTTTTCCAACGGAACCTTTGGCCCGGATCAAAACATCACCTTTGGCCAGGCGGTCACCATACTTATGCGCCTTTTAGGCTATGCAGACACTGATGTGGGAGTGACTTGGCCAACTGGATATATCAATGCGGCTGCTTCCGCAGGGCTGACTAGCGGGATGGCCTTGGAAGGAAATAGTACCATTACACGCGCACAGGCAGCAAAGCTGTTTGTGAACCTCTTGAACACAACTAAGAAAGAAGGAAAGGTCACCTTTGGAGAAAGTGTGGCTGCCAGTGTGGAGAAGAATGTCATCCTCCTTGATGCAAACGCCAAGGCGGATGACGGTTCTCCAGCCATTGAAACCACCAACAGTCCAAACCCGATAAAGCTGGCTGGGACCCACGCGCCTGAGCTTCTGCAGGGGCGGCGTGGCACCTTGCTGCTGGATAGCAAGGGGAACGCTTGGGGCTTTGCACCCAATACCATCGGCGGGGTGAAGGATATTGTGGTGTCATCTGCCAAGGCAGGGACGATTACCGATAAAGCAGGCAAGGAGTATACGCTAACAGCAACGACGAAGGCATATTACAAAGGAAAAGAGACCACGTATGGTGATATCTTTGTGAATCTTCGCTCCGGCACCCAACTGGCACTTCATTTCGGGCTGACTGGCAAGGTAGAGTGTGTCTTTGTAGCAGGTACGGCCACTGAATCAGCAATCGTGATTGACCGGGACGGAAACGGGAAACGTTTGGGTGTACTCACCGGGGGGAGAACCGATTACACGATTTACCGACATGGAGAAAAGGCCTCGGCTGCTGCCTTGCGTGCCAATGATGTGGCAACCTATATTTCCGGGGAAAACAAGATCCAGATTTCCACATTCCGTCTGACGGGCCGTTATGATAATGCATATCCCAATACCGAGGCACCCACCAAAATAAACGTTTTGGGATATGAGTTTGAAGTCTTACCGTCCGCTGTAAGCAGTATTTCTTCTTTTAAGCTGGGTGACGAACTCACATTGCTTTTAACTGAGGATGCGAAGGTTGCCGGAGCCGCAAATCCTAAGCTAATTAGCAGTGATGGAATCGGAATTGCCGAGGTGAGTGACAACGAGGTCTCCGTCGAGCTTATGGAAGGCATCACCTTGAAGGGAAAATTGGAGAGCGATATGTCACAGTACAACGGCATGTTGGTTTCTGTCTCCTCTTGGCGGGCGGGGTATCTCAGCCTTTCTCAAGTAAGACAAAACGAAAGCGTGGGAGCTTTGGATGTTGCCAAACGCACATTGGGAAGCGCGGAGCTCGCTGCTGATGTGAAGATTTTTGAGCGTGTGAAAACTGGACCGGTAGCGGAAATTGCATTGGATGACATTCGGCTTGCGACCGTTTCCAAAGAGAAAATTCTATCTGCCCGTTACAATGACGATGGGAAGGTGAGCCTATTAATTCTTGATAATGTAACGGGAGACCGCTTCATCTATGGAAAAATCTATCTGGGCAAATACTTTGATAATCCGAAAGATCCGGACAATAGGAACTTCACATTGGGAGTCAAGATAGAAAAACCGGAAACACCGAACACAATGAATTCGCCGACAGTGACCATTGGTCCCTACTTGAACTTCGACTTGCAAAGCGGAGAAATCGGAGGGGTTGTGATAGACGGGAAGGAGAATAAGATTGTGAGTGCAATTAGACTCACCATGCTTTCAGAAGTAACCAATGCCGCATGGGAAAGTGAGGACACAGTATTCTTCAATAACAAGACCTATGTGGTGAGTGACGATGTGATTTGCTATAACACGGCCACAGGAGAATGGATGACACTTGGGCAAGCCCGCGCCTTTGGCGATAAGATGACCCTTTATGTGGATGACTTTGCAGTGGTTCGTGGTGTGCAAGTTGGGTAAAAATTTGAGGTTGCTTTTGAAAATCGTCATAGAATGATTGATGTTTCTTTTGTAATTTGGTATGATAACGTTCAACAGAGATAGGCCGGCAGATGCTCTGCCGGCCTTCGCTGTCTCCAAAGGAATGGAGAGGTTTTATGAAAGTAGATCGAATGCTACTGCTGCGGGTGGGAGGAGCGATATTTCTTCTCTACCTTTGTATCCACTATTGGGATGCACTCGCTGGGTTTTTGCGAGGGGTTCTGGCTGCCACAACCCCGCTCATCATTGGATTTTTTATTGCCTATTTGGTCAATATTCTGATGAGCTTCTATGAGGCCCACTATTTAACGAGTAGCAAATCCCGAGCGATACAAAACAGCCGCAGACCAGTTTGTATGCTCTTGGCATTTTCCAGTTTAATCCTCATCCTAGTCTGCGTGATCCTCTTGATACTACCAGAGCTCATTTCCTGTGTTCAACTGCTGGGCATGGAAATCCCAACTGCCTGGAATGACGCAATGACATGGATAGAGGAAAACGTGGATCCTGATCGTTGGGATCAGCTTGCGGCGTTTTTAGGAGAGTCCTCTTGGAATTGGCAGGACATCACCCAAAAAGTGGTGTATTGGTTTGTCTCCGGCTTTGGTGGGGTGATGGGCACCATCACGGCGGTGATTGCTCGCACCTTTTCTACGATGGTTACCCTGCTGGTGAGCATTATTTTTTCCATCTATTTGCTTTTTGGAAAAGAACGCCTCATTGGCCAGATAGGCCGTGTATCTCGCCACTATTTGAGACCGAATTGGTATCATAGACTTCGTTATGTGTTGGGAGTTCTTCACAACAGTTTTCGTCACTTCATTGTCGGACAATGTATGGAAGCCGTCATTTTGGGTGCCTTATGCACCTTGGGTATGTACCTGTTCCGCTTCCCGTATGCTAATATGGTGGGAACGCTCATCGGCTTTACCGCCCTCATTCCCGTTGTGGGTGCTTATATCGGGGCAGGTGTGGGCGCTTTTATGATTTTTACCGTATCGCCCTTACAGGCACTATTGTTCCTGCTATTTATCGTCATTTTGCAGCAGCTGGAAGGAAACCTGATCTATCCCCGTGTCGTGGGCGCTTCCATTGGATTGCCTGGCATTTGGGTACTGGCCGCCATCACCGTGGGCGGTGGAATTTTGGGGGTTGGTGGAATGCTTTTGGGCGTACCCTTGGCAGCCACCTGTTATCAGCTTCTGCGAGACGATATGAATGAGCAGAAACTAAGAAATGGTTAACAAAGCATCGAAAAGCGGCCTCACAACTGTGAGGCCGCTTGTATAATCAGATAGGGGAAGGAGATTAAGGCTGATCCATAATGATGCCATAACCACCATCATTGCGTAGATAGACGACGGAGAAACAACCGCCTTCATCTTGGTTGCGGAAGGCAAAGAAGGTATGACCAACCAGATTCATCTGAAGAATGGCCTCTTCCACAGTCATGGGACGGAAGAAAAACTGCTTCGAGCGAATGAGTTGGAACTCTCCATCTTCTGCTTCTGGAATATAGTAAGAGTCTGTGGGCTCAGGCAAAAGATCAAATGCATCTTTGCGCAGTCGTTTTTCCAAACGTGCCTTGTTTTTCCGGAGCTGCCGCTCAATTGAGGCGACGGCAGCATCAATGGAGACATACATGTCGGACGTATTCTCCGCGACGCGGATTATGGTGGAACCAGCTCGGATGGTGACTTCTAGTTGGTTACGGCCTTTCTCTACACTGAAGACCAAGGAGGCTTCCGGCTCGGTTTTGAAATAACGGTCTAACTTGCCGACTTTTTTTTCGGCATACGCATGGACACGGTCAGGAATATGCACTTTTTTGTCTGTGAATGTAAACTTCATGTTAGTCAGCTCCTTTCCTGTGCTGCGAGGAACAAAAAGGGAAAGCTCCCTTTTCTATGGCATTAGTATAGCACGGATCTCACAATAAGTCACGATATATTTTGTGTTTTTTGATAAATGTGTACAAGTTTTGCAACTCGTCGACGATCGACAAAACTTACAGTTGACAGAAAATGGTAAATGGTATATTCTGTTAATGGGCAGCGGAAGTTGTCCGTCATGACATCGTTCATTCCATTCTCCTGCATTATGCGTCTTCAGATATGAAGACGCACTTTTTTTTATCAAAAGCCTATGGTATACTATTAAATTGAATTTATGAATTTGGCAGACCACGCACAAACGGTGATGGTCTGCACGAGTATACTGAAAACGCGAAAGGGTTTAAATGGTCATGAATGAATTTAAGGGAAGTAATGAATATGTAGTTTCGGAAGAGCTACTGCGAAGTGTCAACATTGCGATCGCATTAGAAAAACCGCTGCTGATTAAGGGCGAACCTGGTACAGGTAAAACCATGCTGGCAGAAGCCATCAGCAAAGCGCTAGGCAAGAAGCTGATCATCTGGAATATCAAGTCCACAACCAAAGCGCAAGATGGGCTGTATGTTTACGATACCGTCCAGCGTCTGTATGACAGCCAGTTTGGCGGAGAAGGTGTGGACGACATTGGAAAGTATATTAAACTGGGAAAGCTGGGGGAGGCCTTTTGCAGCGATGAGCAGGTGATCCTACTGATCGATGAGATTGATAAGGCGGATCTGGAATTCCCCAATGACCTACTTTGGGAGCTGGATAAGATGGAATTCTATATTCCGGAAACCCAGAAAACGGTCAAGGCGAATAAGCGCCCCATTGTGATCATAACGTCAAATGCGGAAAAGGAATTGCCGGACGCTTTCCTGCGCAGATGTATTTTCCATTACATTGCGTTCCCGAATCGGCAGATGATGTCTGAGATCATCTCTGCTCACTTCGGAGCCTTGGATGAAACCTTGCTGGAAGAAGTGCTTCGTGCCTTTTATATGCTGCGGGACCTGCAGACCCTCGTGAAAAAGCCCAGCACGTCTGAACTCTTGGACTGGGTCCAGGCCTTGCGGATTGGTGGAATTACGCCAGAGCGAATTGCGGAGGAGCTGCCGTTTGTGGGCGTTCTTTTGAAGAAGACCGAGGATTTGACTGCGCTGGAATACAGGAAGAACAGAAGTAAAAATGGCGTCCGCTGGTAAGGGGAGCGAATTTCGTGTTTATTGATTTTTTCTATCTGCTGCGCCACAACGGATTAAACGTCAGTTTCAACGAGTGGATGGTGCTGATGGAGGCATTGGGGAAAGGTTTGGCGCAAAACAGTCTGCTGGGATTTTACTACCTATGCCGAGCGGTTCTTATAAAGACCGAAGCGGACTTTGACAAGTTTGACCAAGTGTTTCTAGAGTATTTTGAAAGCGTGCAGAATTTTGACGAAATCCCACAGGAGTTCTTCGATTGGCTCAAGGAGCCGAAGGAAATGAAGCCATTTGATAAAGAGGAAGTGGATGCCCGCACTACCTTTGATTTGGAAAAGCTTCGCCAAATGCTAGAGGAGCGGCTAGAACAGCAGCACGGTCGACATGACGGTGGCCAATTTTGGGTGGGAACTGGCGGCACCTCGGTTCTGGGTCACTCCGGTTATGCCAGTACAGGGATACTCGTTGGCGCGGAGGGCGGAAATAAACATGCCCTGCAAGTGGCAGGAGAGCGGGAATTTCGTGATTTTCGTGAGGATAACACGTTGGATCTGCGTTCCTTCCAAATGGCCTTCCGACATTTGCGCCAGTATACGGAGCAACAGGACGCACCCAAGGATCAGCTGGATCTGGACGGAACCATCAGCGAGACCTGTAAAAACGCAGGCTTTTTAAAACTGCAGTTTGAGCGACCACGAGCAAATGGGGTCAAGGTACTGCTTCTCTTTGATTCCGGCGGTTCCATGCGGCCCTATTCCAGAATCTGCAGTCAGCTGTTCCAGGCGGTAGATCAGGCAAACCATTTTAAGGATCTCAAGATTTACTATTTCCACAACTGTGTGTATGAAGAGCTGTATCACGTCCCCTCTTGTGTCTATGATCAGGCGATCCAAACTCAGTGGGTGCTGAATAATTTAGACCGGGAGTATAAGGTGATTTTCGTCGGAGATGCTTCCATGTCACCGTCCGAGCTTTATAACACTGGCGGTTCCATTTCCTATGGGCAATATAATGAGGAAACGGGGCTTAGTTGGCTACTCCGGCTGAAAAACCGCTTTGATAAGTTGGTTTGGTTCAATCCCATTCCTCGGGAAGCCTGGGAATATGATTACGGAGCAGATACGATTGAAGCCATCGGACGGATCTTTCCGATGTATCATTTATCCGCGGAAGAAATGAGCAGAGGCCTCAAATATCTGATCTCGGCACGTTGAGTCTTGGGGCATGACGAACGGCGGTCAGGGAGCACTCCCTGACCGCCGATTATTTCTAACTGATTAGTCCTGATACAGCGCCGTGGAGAGGTAGCGCTCTCCGCTGTCTGGCAATAGTACCACGATGCACTTCCCCTTGTTTTCGGGACGAAGCGCGAGCTGTGTACCAGCCCAAACCGCAGCACCACCGGAGATCCCGCAAAGTAAGCCATCAATGGCAAGTGACCGTCCGGTCCCATAGGCGTCTTTCTCCCAAACAGGGATCACTTCGTCGTAGATGTCTCGATCCAGGATCTGAGGGATGAAGTTCGCACCGATCCCCTGCAAATTGTGGGACCCACTGACGCCTTGGGAAAGAAGGGGAGAGTTCGCCGGTTCTACAGCGACGATCTTCACTTGCTCCTTTTGCTCCTTCAGATATTGTCCAACGCCGGTCAGGGTGCCACCCGTTCCCACACCAGCTACAAAAATGTCTACCTGTCCGTCTGTGTCGCGCCAGATTTCAGGCCCTGTGGTGCTTCGATGGATCGCGGGATTGGCTGGATTATC